>CAYRPK010000105.1:0-5393 GCA_964426175.1 uncultured Eubacteriales bacterium
CCTCAAATAAAAGTTTAATATATACTCCTAATGTTGACAATTATCTATAAAAAAGAGTATAATGCTGCCCGAATCCATAGCTCCGCTGTTGCTACACATACCAAAAGAAGATGCTTTTTTAGCATCTTCTTTTGGTATGATATTGATTTAAATGAAAAAATATGATAAGATAAAAAATACTAAACCGAAAGGAAAAATTCCCAATGAAAAATTTTATTTCTCCGCAATCAATGAGGGCTTTTGAAGAAGTATTTTCTCTAAAAGAAATGCCTCAGGCGGCGTTTTGCCCCTACCGTATTTGCCCTATGGGTGCCCACAGCGACCATCAATACGGCAAAATTACGGGGCTTGCCATAGATAAAGGTATTACAGTTACATATACTCCTTGTGAAGATGGCATTGTTACTTTAAAAAGCATTAACTTTGATGAACCTAAAAGTTTTTCTTTAAACAACATTCCACCCAAGCAAAACGATTGGGCGGATTATCTCCGCGGAGCGGCTGTGGCGCTTAAAAAGCGTCATGCCTTGCCCGTAGGCTTAAACGGTATTATTGAAGGTAGCTTGCCTATCGGCGGACTTTCATCCTCGGCGGCGGTTATTCTTTCTTTTCTGTCTGCGCTTTGCGGAGTAAACGGTATAGTCTTAACTCCAGAGGAGCTTATTGATGTTGCCCTTGAAAGTGAAGTAAACTATGTAGGGGTAAATGTGGGCAGGCTGGATCAATCCTGCGAGGTATATTCAAAAAAGGATAATCTCTTGTATTTAGATACACTAAACGGAAAGTATGAGCTTATTCCTCAGCCAAAAAATATGAAGCCTTATGAAATAGCCATATTTTTCAGCGGAATAGAACGTACACTTGCCGGCTCGAAGTTTAATATGAGAGTGGACGAGCTTAAAAGTGCAGCATATGCGCTTATGGCTTTTTCAGGTATGGAGTACGGTAAGTTTGAAGAAGCACGGCTGAGACTTGTGCCGCGTGAGATTTATGATAAATATAAATCCCGCTTACCCGAAAATTGGGCAAAGCGTGCCGAGCATTTTTATACCGAATTTGAGCGCGTGGAAAAGGGCGCCGAGGCTTGGCGCAGGGGTGATATCGAGAATTTCGGCAAGCTTTCCTTTGAAAGCGGCTACAGCTCAATTTATAATTACGAAACGGGCTCTGATGAACTAAAAACTCTCTATGATATTATGCGTGACACAGACGGAATTTACGGCGGCAGATTTTCGGGCGCCGGCTTTAAAGGCTGTTGTATGGCTCTTATCGACCCTGACTTTAAAGAGTCGATTTTAGAAAAGGTCGAAAGGGAATATTTAAAGACCTTTCCTCAGCTTAAAGGCAAATACTCCTCTTGTATCTGCCACAGTGCCGACGGAATACTTTAGAAAGGAACATATGAATGGAAGAAATATCAAAAATTTTAGCGCGCGAGCTTGACCGCAAGGAAGAGCATGTTATAAATGTTATTCAGCTTATTGATGACGGAAACACCATACCGTTTATTGCCCGTTACCGTAAAGAAATGCACGGAACAATGGATGATACGACTCTCAGAACGCTTGCAGACAGATTAAACTATCTTCGAAATCTTAACGCTCGACGCGAGGAAGTCAGAAATTCCATTGAAGCACAGGGAAAATTAACGGAGGAATTATCTTTACAGCTTGATGCCGCCGTTACCCTTGCGGAAATCGAGGATATCTACCGCCCCTATAAGCAAAAGCGCCGCACTCGCGCAACTATTGCTAAGGAAAAGGGCTTAGAGCCTCTTGCCCAAAAGATATTTGAACAAGGTAAGGATTTAGGCGATATTTATGAGCTGGCAAAGGGATTTATAGATGCCGAAAAGGGCGTTGAAACGGCTGATGATGCATTAAATGGTGCAAGTGACATTATTGCGGAATATATTTCCGATTCGGCAGACATAAGAAAAAGACTCCGCGAATTATTCCTTTCCAGAGGACGTGTTATTTCCAAGGCTGCAAAGGAGGAGGACTCTGTCTATCGCCTTTATTATGACTTTAATCAGCCTGTTAATAAAATTCAGGGACATCAGGTTTTGGCGATAAACCGCGGCGAAAAAGAGGAATTTTTGAAGGTCAGTATTGATATAGACAGAGAATATGCGCTCGGTCTTATATATAATGAAGTTATCATTTTCGGCTCGACGGCGCAGAAGTTCGTTACAAATGCCGCTGACGACAGTTACGACAGACTTATTTTTCCTTCAATGGAAAGGGAGATTAGGAATTACCTTACAGATAATGCATCTGAAGGTGCGATTAAGATGTTCGGACTTAATTTAAAGCCGCTTTTGATGCAGCCGCCCGTAAAAGGAAAGGTGACCTTAGGCTTAGACCCTGCATACAGAACGGGCTGTAAAATCGCAGTTGTTGACGGTACGGGAAAGGTGCTTGATACTGCAGTAATTTATCCCACACCACCACATAACAAGACTGCTGAAGCAGCAAGAATTATCAAAGCTCTCATTGCTAAACATAACGTGCAAAACATTTCTATCGGTAACGGTACTGCATCACGAGAATCCGAGGAATTTATTGCCGAGGTTATAGGCGAAATTCCCCAAAAGGTCAGCTATGCTGTAGTTAATGAAGCAGGCGCTTCTGTTTATTCGGCATCAAAATTAGGTGCTGAGGAATTTCCTGAATTTGATGTTTCCCTGCGTTCTGCCGTTTCTATTGCAAGACGCTTGCAGGACCCCCTCGCCGAGCTTGTTAAAATAGATCCCAAATCCATCGGTGTAGGTCAATATCAGCATGATATGCCTCAGGCAAGGCTTAGCGATACCCTTTCGGGTGTTGTGGAAGACTGTGTAAACTCAGTAGGTGTTGACCTTAATACTGCTTCACCTTCGCTGCTTTCCCGTGTTTCGGGACTTAACGATACCACAGCCAAGAATATCGTAAAATTCCGTGACGAAAACGGAGGCTTTACAAGCAGAAAGCAGCTTTTGAAGGTATCAAAATTAGGCCCCAAGGCATTTGAGCAATGCGCAGGATTTTTGCGTGTACCCGAAAGCAAAAATATCTTAGATAATACTGCGGTTCACCCTGAAAGCTACGAAGCGGCGGAAAAGCTGCTCTCCCTTTGCGGATATACCGATAAGGATGTTATCGGTGGTGGAATTTCAGATTTACCTCAAAAGATAAAGGAAATAGGCACGGATAAAGCCGCCGAGTATTGCGGCGTGGGCGTTCCCACGGTAAATGACGTTGTCAAAGAATTGTTAAAGCCGGGACGCGACCCAAGAGATGAATTGCCTCCGCCAATTCTCAGAACGGGCATTATGAGCATGAGCGACCTTGTTCCTGACATGATTTTGACGGGAACTGTGCGTAATGTCATAGATTTCGGCGCATTTGTGGATATCGGTGTTCATCAGGACGGATTAGTTCATATTTCTCAGATTTGCGATAAATTTATCCGTCATCCTTCGGAAGTCCTTTCGGTCGGTGATACCGTCAAGGTAAGGGTCTTGGAGGTAGATGAAAAGAAAAAACGCATCTCGCTTTCGATGAAGGATATTTAAGGATGATTGTATGAAAATCGGCGGTTTTAGAAAACTAACACTTTTGGATTACCCCGAAAAAACAGCCTGTACCGTTTTTACGGCAGGCTGTAATTTCCGTTGTCCCTTTTGCCACAATGCAAGTCTGGTTACAAAAAATCCCCTTGAAAATTATACTGAGGAAGAAATACTGACCTTTTTAAAAGGAAGAAAGGGCAAGCTTGACGGTGTTTGCATAACGGGCGGCGAGCCGCTTTTGCAAAAGGATATAGAAGAATTTATTTCTCAGATCAAGGCAGAGGGATATCTTGTTAAATTAGATACAAACGGCAGCTTTCCTCAAAAATTAAAAGATCTTGTCAATGGCGGATTTATAGATTACGTGGCAATGGATATTAAAAATTCTATTGACCGCTACGGCGAAACGGTAGGAATAGATAACTTTGACACCTCTGCCGTCGAAGAAAGTGCAGATTTTCTGTTAAGAGGCAATATTGCCTTTGAATTTCGCACAACCGTAGTCGAGGAATTTCACGATAACGAAAGCTTTGAAAAAATCGGGCAAAGGTTTAGTGATGCTCAAAATTATTTTCTCCAAGGTTTTGTGGATTCGGGAGATTTGGTAGGAGAGAATCTGACCGCCGCAACAAAAGAAGAGATGGAAGAATACCTAAAAACACTGCAAAAATATCTGCCGAATGCCCGAATACGAGGATAAATGCTATTCCCCCGACTTGTTAGATGCAAGTCGGGGGTAACAATATATTGTGCAAAAAATAAAAAATAAACACAATATATTGAAAAATGCTATTGACACAAATTGTTAACTGTGTTATATTAGTAGCATACCTAAAAAAATATTAAAGAAAAGGATGGTGTGGTTATGTATCAGGTTATTAAAAGAGACGGCAAGATTGCCGCTTTTGATATATCTAAAATTTCTACCGCAATCACTCAGGCATTTGATGCCACGGACAAACAGTATAATTCTAACATTATAGATTTCCTTGCTCTTAAGGTAACGGCAGATTTTGAGCCTAAAATTAAGGATGAGCTTGTCGCTGTTGAAGATGTTCAGGACAGTGTTGAAGCTGTTCTTATTCAGGCAGGCTATTCTGATGTCGCCAAGGCATATATTCTTTATCGCCGTCAGAGAGAAAAATTGCGTAATATGAAATCAACTATCCTTGACTATAAAGAGATTGTTGATAGCTATGTTAAGGTTACCGACTGGCGCGTTAAGGAAAATTCTACGGTTACATATTCCGTCGGCGGACTCATTTTAAGTAATTCCGGCGCGATTACCGCTAACTATTGGCTTTCTGAAATCTACGATGATGAAATTGCCAATGCTCACCGCAATGCGGATATTCATCTTCACGACCTTTCAATGTTAACGGGCTACTGTGCAGGCTGGTCATTAAAGCAGCTTATCAAGGAAGGCTTAGGCGGAATTCCGGGCAAGATTACCTCTGCTCCTGCAAGTCATCTTTCCACCCTTTGCAATCAGATGGTAAATTTCTTAGGTATTATGCAAAACGAATGGGCCGGCGCTCAGGCGTTCTCATCTTTCGACACATATTTGGCACCTTTTGTTAAGATTGACAATCTTACCTATAAAGAGGTAAAGCAGTGTATTCAGTCCTTTGTTTACGGTGTAAATACTCCTTCCCGTTGGGGAACTCAAGCACCGTTTTCCAATGTCACGCTTGACTGGACCGTACCTAACGACTTAGCAGAGCTTAACTGTATTATTGGCGGTAAGGAAGTAGACTTTAAGTATAAAGACTGTAAAGCCGAAATGGATATGGTCAATAAGGCATTTATCGAGATTATGATTGAGGGCGATGCTAACGGA
>CAYRPK010000106.1:0-5342 GCA_964426175.1 uncultured Eubacteriales bacterium
GGGAAACTGTCGTTGAGATAAAGAAAGCACTTAATTCACTCGCTGTCGCGGCGGGAAAGGATGGCAGAGGCAAAAGCAGTGCCACTTTTGAATGGTTGGGAGATAATTATTATATTCTTTCGTCACTCGGCAAATCTGCAGTTGCAGAGCTTAAAAAGGTAAAACATATTCCCGTAACAGAGACAGGGAGAACACCGCTTTTATGGGAAGAGCTACGCCGCTTTGTTAATGAGACAGAAGGTAAAGCTGATGAAGCAGCCCTCGAGGGTTACCTGGAAAAGCTACAGGAAAAACGCAGGTTAGATATTGCTGAATTTGATATTCTTATACCGCTTTTAATGGGAGCACTTGTCATATATGCAAATATAGGGGTCAAGGAGGACAAAAGTGAATATATTGCTGCTGCGGTAACAGCTTTGCGAAATATTGATGCCATCGACCTTGACGGAATTATTTCGAGACAGTGTGTTGTTGAACGTATTTACATGACCGATTCGACGGGCGTTTATCCTAAAATGGAGGAAAAAAGCCGAGCTGTTTACCGTCGAAAGACTTCACTTAAAGCAAGGCGCGAAGGAATAAGTGAGGAAGAAACCGCGCGCAGAATAATTGATACTGCTCAAAATGATAATATACATTTTGGCAAGCTGCTGATAGAACCGCCGACGAAAGCAGGCGGCAGAGTATGGCTCTGCATCACGCTGCTTTTGCCTGCGGTAATAGCTGTGACGGCAGCTGCACTTCTTAACAACGCATGGATAGCATTGCTTTTATATTTGCCTCTTTTTGAAATTCTGCGCCCGATAATAGATTGCATCTTTTTAAAATATACACCCGTCACTTATATGCCGCGCTTTGATTTTTCAGATGGTGTACCCGATGAAGGTAAGACCTTAGTCGTTATTTCGGCGCTTCTTACATCAGTAGATGATGTGAGAAAATTCTGTGATAAATTAGAACGTTTTTATTATTCCAACGGCGGTAAAAACATCACCTTTGGTATACTTGCTGATTTTAAGGATAAGGAAACCGCCGTTTCACCTGACGATACTGCAATAAAGCGTGCAGCCAAAAAGGGTATCCGTTCCCTTTGCGAAAAATACGGTAAGGAGAATTTCTGCCTTTTTCTCCGTTCACGTACATTTTCCAATACACAAGGACGCTATTCGGGTTGGGAACGAAAGCGCGGCGCGCTTATAGAGCTTATCTCTTTTATTTCTGATGAGGATACCTCAATAAATGTATTTGAAGGAGATATGCGCAGTCTTAAAAAGACGAAATTTATCATCACGCTTGATGCTGATACCGAGCTTTTGCTTGATACAGCCAGAGAAATGGCCTCGGTTATGCTGCATCCTTGCAACCGCGCTGTAACTCAAAACGGCAGAGTAGTAAGCGGTCACGGAATTTTAGCACCCAGAATAAGTGTTGAACTCCAATCCTTTAAGAAGAGTATTTTTTCTACGATAATGGCAGGCAGAGGCGGAGTTTCCTCCTACGATGAGAGTGTGGGGGATATATATCAGGATCTTTTCGGCAAAGGTATTTTTGCGGGAAAAGGTATTATTGATATAGAAGCCTTTAAAGCCGTAATGCCTAATACTCTGCCTGAGGAATATGTGCTCAGCCACGATATCCTCGAAGGAAATCTCATGAATGCGGGATATATTTCCGATATCGAACTGACCGACGGCGAGCCTTCGACCGTCAGTGCATATTTTGGCAGACTTCACCGTTGGGCAAGGGGTGATGTGCAAAACACACGCTTTATCTTTGATAAAGATCAGTCACCTTTGGGCAGCTACAAGCTTATTGATAATTTCAGGCGTGTAATAACTCCTGTATTTGTGCTGATATCGGTCTCATCGGCGGTATTTATGCAAAATCCGGCTTCGGCAGTGCTGTTGACAGCCGCAATACTTGCAATGTGCGGCGGTGACCTTTTTTCTGCATTTTACAGCCTTTTAAGTAAGGGACCCAAATATATAGCAAGAAAATATCACGACAGAGTTCTGCCTTCCGTTTTGGCATCTCTTGCAAAATGCGGCATGAGCATAGTACTTTATGCAGAAAACGCTATGACTTTGCTCGATGCGCTCCTGCGCGCATTTTGGCGTATGATAACGGGCAAGAAGCTGCTCGAGTGGTCAACTGCGGCGGAGGGAGAAAAGAAAAGCAGCAATGATGCAAATGCATTGCTTCGCCGCTCATGGAAAAGTATTCTTTTTGCCGCGGCATTGCTCGTATTTTCTGAAAAAACACCTGTTGCGGCAATTCTTGCGGTGATATGGCTTGTTATGCCGCTTCCTGCATTCAAATGGAGCAAAACTCGCAAGCAGACAGAAAGTAAACTTACTGAAGAGCAAAAGGATGCACTTATGACGGATGCCGCGGCAATGTGGCATTTCTTTGAGGATTTTGCAGGCGCAAAGGATAATTTCTTGCCGCCGGACAATTTTGAGGAGAGTCCCGTCAGGGTAACAGCACACCGTACCTCGCCTACGAATATAGGTATGTATCTGCTGGCAACCTTAGCGGCACGCGACCTTGACCTCATTGATACCGAAAGTATGACCGACAGACTTATTTTAAGCATGGAGTCGGTAAGCAAGCTGAAAAAATGGAGGGGCAATCTTTATAATTGGTACGATACAAAGACTCTAAAGCCGCTTATTCCTGCATATGTTTCAAGTGTAGACAGCGGTAACTTCGTCTGCTCGCTTATAGCACTGAAGGAAGGCTTAAAGGAATATTTAAGCGACGATAAACGCTTGTGGGATTTGATAATATCTATTGAAAAGCTTATTGACGAAACAGATATCGCCGCCTTTTACAACAGCCGTCGCCGCGCTATGCACATCGGCTTTGATATAAGTAAGGGTGAAATGAGTTCTTCCTTTTATGACCTCTTAATGAGCGAGGCTCTCATGACGGTTTATTTTGCCATTGCCTCGGGGCAGACTCCAAAGCGACAGTTCGGAAGCCTTGGCAGGATGCTGTCACGCAATAAAGGCTATACGGGCGCTGTTTCGTGGACGGGTACGATGTTTGAATATTTTATGCCGCCGTTGCTTTTACCGGTATATCGCGGCTCGCTAATTTCCGAAACGCTCCGCTATGCACTTTTCTGCCAAAAGGATAGGGTCAAAGGGCAAAATTTACCGTGGGGAATTTCCGAAAGCGGCTTTTATTCCTTTGACGGTCAGCTGAATTATCAATATAAGGCACACGGAGTCGGAAAGCTTGCCCTAAAGCGTGGAATGAACAGAGAAACAGTCATTTCGCCCTACTCCACATTTTTGGCAATGCCATTTGATAAGCTTGGTAGTATTAATAATTTAAAGCGCCTTAAGAAGCTGGGCTTAGGAGGTACCTACGGCTATTATGAGGCAGTGGATATTACCTCCTCGCGCACGGGTGGAGGTGCGGCGATAATAAAAAGTTATATGTCTCATCATGTCGGTATGAGCATAGTTGCGCTGACAAATGCACTTAAAGGCAATATTTTCAGCCGCAGATTTATGGAAGATAAGCGTATGGCATGCGCGACTGAACTGCTTATGGAGCGCATACCTGCAGATGGAATAGTTTTTGAGGAAAGATCTGCCAAAACTCCGCCCGAAAAACCCGGACGGGCAGTTTTCAGTAATCATGAATTTGATGAGATCACGCCTAATTCCCCCCGAGCACATATCGTATCAAACGGGGAATATGCCGTTTTAACGACGGATTGCGGCACAGGCTATTCTATGCGCCGCGGCGTTACCTTGACTAGAAAAAGCACTGACCTTTTTGCCGATCCCTGTGGATTTTTTGCGTTTATCAAAAATAACGGCAAGGTCATGTCTGTGACGAGCGCTCCTACCTATAAAGACGGTCACAGCCATCAAGCACGGTTTTCTTTTTGCGGTGCCTCGCATTTTGCCCATAAACCCAGCATTGATGCGGCACTCATGACGACGGTTGACGGTCGTATTTCGGGAGAAGCACGGCAGGTTGTTATAAAAAATCTGACGGGAAGACGTCAGACAGTTACGCTTCTTTGCTATTGCGAGCCGACTCTTTGTAAAGAAGCGGATTTTGAAGCGCACAAGGCATATTCAAAGCTTTTTATTACCTGCAAGGGTAGGACAGATAAAAAGAGTATTACGTTTTCACGCCGTGCCAAGGGAGAAGACGGACTCAGTATGAGCTTTGTAGTCGAAAGTCCAAGCGAATGTGAGTTTGAAACACGCCGTGGAAATATTTTATCTCGCATAAAGGGTATTTTTTCCTTAGCAGATGCAATTGAAAAGCCATTTGAGGGCATCGCGGCAGTACCAATTGACCCATGCTTTGCCGTGAGGACTAAAATAACCTTGCCGCCCAGGGGACAAAAGAATTTTACAGTATATATAGCCGCCGATGAAGATCAGGCGGTAGCCGCCGAAAAGGCGGAAAATTTAAAAAATCTTGGTTTCTCCGCTATGCAGAATTCACTTAAGACGACGGCGAAAAATATGAGTGTTATTTCGATGCTTGACGAGATGGAAAGCACACTTATGACTATCCTTTTGCCATATGTAGAGGGACTATGCGAGGGTACGAAGGAAACACTTTTAAGCTTAAAGGCAAACACCTTCGGTCAAAGTGGATTATGGAGTTTAGGCATTTCGGGTGATGTGCCGATAGTTTTATGTGAGCTTGACCATGCTGACCGAGCGAAGATTCGCTCCTTCATACGCATACACCGCGCATTGAGATTAAAAGGTGCTGTCTATGATATGGTTTTTGCATATTCTGACGGCGGAGAATATGCACGTCCTGTATCTTCAATGATACGTGAGGTTGCGCGTGATGAGGGTGAGGAATACAGCATAGGCTCGCGCGGCGGCATCCATTGCTGTGATGTTTCTGTCACACCGCATACTGTTGAGCTTTTGCGTGCAGCTTCCGTCTATACCGTTTCTCCAAAGATCCGTCCGCCGCGCGATGCGCAAAAATACACTCCGCAGGACATCGTCATTCCCGAACGCAGCGGAGAATACACGGTTACGGAGAGAGAAGTCGTTATCGAAGGTCAGCCGAGTGTTCCATGGTGCCATATCCTTTCAAATCAAAGCTTTGGCACCCTTCTTTCAGATAGCTCACTTGGATACACATGGTTTACTTCCTCACGTGAAAATAAGCTTACCCCGTGGAGTGATGATGCTGTTTATGATAATCGCGGAGAAAGGATATTTGTTTCGTATACAGGCAAGCTTTACGATGCTATAGCAGGAAGTGAAACTCACTTTTCTCCCGAAAGAGCAGAATATATCACGGCTTTCGATGAAATAGATATCAAAACTACCGTTAATATC
>CAYRPK010000107.1:0-5301 GCA_964426175.1 uncultured Eubacteriales bacterium
AGTAGCCTCTGTATCTCAGCGGATTAGATATACCTATTCCGCTTGTGATAGCATTGCCGCTTGCATCTGTGATAGAAAGTATTTTGCCCCATGCGTCATATTCGTAATTTACAACCGTGGTGCCGTTTGCATCCTTTAAGCCTACTACGTCACCCTGCTGATTCAGGATATAATAGTAGGTTGCATTATTATAGGTGACTGACATCGGTCTTCCGGCTTCATCATATCTGAAATACATCTTCGCCGTACCAAGCATTTGTGCTGACAGCTGCGTTCCGTTCCAGAAATAATATTCATAGCTTCCGCCGTTACGGTTCTTACTTGTTCTTAAGCCGTCCTCATTATAGGTATAACTGTAAACATTATCTCCTGCTGTTATGCTCTTTAACTGTCGTGTACCTTCCCAATCAAAGGTCATTCCGTTAAAGGCTGTTATATTGCCTATATAGTCATAGCCTACAGAGTTGCCGTTAAAGGAGATCAAAAGGTCTTCCGAATATGAATCATAGCTGTAATTTTGGGTTGACAGTACTGCTCCCAATGTTCCTGTAGTATATTCATATGTTTTTACGCTTGTTATGTTACCGTTTGTTGTATACGAATATACGTAGCTACCCACTCCTGCTATATCCTCTCGGATAAGCTGGCCTGCATTATCATAGGTATATTTGGATTTAAGGCTGTTGTCCTCATATACGGTAAGTATATTCCCATTCGCATCATACGTATAGTTATATACTCCGTCGCTTGCTACTCTCTCACTCGTTGCGTTGTTTGCGCCGCTGACGTAGGTATAATCATGCTCATAGAGCGTCGTTGTAGTTCCGTCGACGGTCTTAGTCAGTGTTTCGCTTACAACACGGTCAAATTCATCATAGGATATTGTTTTTGTGATAGTCGTTGTTGCATTGAGAGCAAAGCTCGTTATCTCGTCGCCATCGTCATTAGTAGTATGAGTTGTGGTATATGTTGCATTATATATCAGCTCCGAGGTTTCGTCGCCAACTGTTGAAGTGGAATAATACTTATAAGTCTCGGTGCTGTCATAAAACTCTAAGTTGCCGTCTTCATCATACTTAATAACAAATCCGTTAATATTATCAACCGTCTTTGTCAGCTCGCCGTCTTCGCCATATTCAAAGGTGAAGCGCGGCGTTGTATCATCCTCAAAGGCTATCGACGTGATTTTTCCGTCGGCGTTATAAGTATAAGATATCTCGCCGCCGTTGCCTGCCTCAAGCTTGGTCAGATTTTTGTTACTGTCATAGGTATAATTGGCTATATCCAACAAAATCGAACCGTATTTGGTTTTGAAGGTAGATATATTGCCCCATGCATCGTAGGTGATTCGGTAATCCGTTCCGCTGCCGGCATACATCTGAACTATTTTGTCGTCGACATAGTCATATCCAACTTCATATAATCCCGATGATACATATTCCAGCTGACCTACCTTATTATAGATATAGCTTGTTGAAATACCATTTGCATCGGTCACACGATTCAAGGTACCGAGATTAGTATCGTAAACATAAGTTACCGAATTGCCGAGGGAATCTGTTACTCCTGCAAGGTAATTCTTATCCGCAGTATAAGAATAGGTTGTAGTGATATTATATCCGCCGAAGCTCGTAGTTTCACTTAAAACATTACCGTATTTATCGGTAACTGAAACGGTCGTAATATTGTCCGCATCAGTATAAGTGGTGGTAACGTCTCCGTTTTCGGCAGTTGTTTCGCTGTTGCTTGTGCTCTCTGTAGAGATAACATTATCACTGCTGTCACGTATGACAGTGGTTATGATTTCCGACATATCGCCGTTTGCATAGTCAGTCGAAACAGTAGTCGTAGTCTCAGTAACGCCGTCTTCGTCAGTATAAGTATCCACCGTGGTGGTAACAGTATCTCCTGCATCATTGGTAGAAGTAGTTTCGCTATAGCTGCTGCCCGTAGTTTCGGTTGAAATGACGGTATTGCTGCTGTCGTGCGTTACCGTAGTGACTGTTGATGCATAGTTGCCGTTTACATAGTCGGTTTCAACTATAGTTTCGGTAACGGTGTTACCATCGTCATCCGTCCATGTAGAAACAGTGGTAGTAACAGTATCTCCTGCATCGTTGGTAGAAGTAGTGGTAGTAGTCTCAATCGCACTTTCTTCATCTGTCGATGTATCTACAGTTTCATTATACACCTGTTCTCCCGAATTGTCAAACATAAATATTTCAATATCGGAAGAATTTTTTACATCTGTAAATGTTACTTCAAGATTTAAGCTTTCATTATCAAAGCCGTAAGCCACCGTAAAGCCGTCTCCGCGTGCGGATGAAGCTTCTGAAAGGGCATTTGATAAGGTGGTATATTCGGCAAGGCTCGTAACTCTGGGATAGTCGCCGTCGGCATATTTTATGAGGATGGTTCTGCCGTTTACATCAGTCGCAGTCTTAAGCCAATTTTCTCTGCCTGCTGTTTCAGTATAATAGGAATATTTGACGATCTCGCCATCCGGATAGGTAACCTGCGTAAGATTGCCGTAGGTATCATAGGTATAGCCGACTGTACGCAGGACGGTCGTACCGGTACCGTAATAATCTATCCTTGTGAGGCGGTTGGAGGAGTCATATACATATGCATATTTTCTTCCGACACCGTCTATTACTTCGGTGACATAATTTTCGTTGCCGTTTATGGTTATCGTATCGCCTGAGTCATTATTTTCAATTTTTGAGAGGCAAAGTCCAATAAGTGGCAAGGATGATTCAGTTTTTCTATAATAGCGGCTATAAGTTGATGTCGTCGAGCCGTTATCGAGAGTGATCAGTGAAGCATTTCCGCCTATAGTCGTACCTATTCCGTCTTCATCTATATATTTGCCTGTAGCTTCATCATATATGAAATAGTGCACTGTTCCGTCTGCATCTTCATATCTGAGCAAGTCATCACTTACACCGTCATCATAGCCGAACAGCTCGAAATAGCTGCTCTTCCAACCCATATCGAGGCTTTGGTTTCTTCTGACCTGCTGTCTGCCATACCAGAAATTCGTCTCTGCTGGCATGCGAACACCACCGAAATCCAAATCATTGCGCTCTATGGCAAGATAGCCGGTATAGTCATCGACATAGGCTGTTCCTGCCCTGCCCATATCCTGCGAATGTGTTGACCACTCATTTTCTACACCGTGATTGTCGGTATATGTTACAACGATATAGGGGAGTGCCTGCGAATAACTGTATCTGCTCGATGTCAAAAGAATCGTGGATGATGACGAGCTGAACTGTATACCGTTATTTTCCGCACCGTACTGCCAGCGCTTGACTATATCAGTGATATCCGCATATACACCTGCGTTTTCAATAGTTGTATCGGTCGTTATCTGTGCGTAAACAGTATTATCAACCGTTGGTATTGAGGTTTGTATGCTTGTAAAATCCCAATCGGATGTTACCATTTTTATGTCTATGGACTGAGTGGGGAGAAATCTATACACACCCGTATACATCTCTACCTTGCTGATATTGCTATCAAGGTTAGGAATGTAATTGAAGCGCGTATATGCCTGGTATGTAGCGCCTACATAAAGCAGGTCTGATGATGTAACTGCGCTTGTACCGTTGTAATAAAAGTCGTCAACGGTATCTGTTGTATCAACTGTCACTGCAGGATCTACTGTTACGGGGAACGCTCGTCCCTCAGCATTGATCCACTCATCATCCGCTACAACGCTTATCAGCCAACTGTCGGTTTCCTGAACAAGCTCATAATGAACATCTTCCGAGATATTTCCGTCTGCATCATACATATACGGCGCAGGCAAAGTCAAAACAGGTTGTGAAGACGCACCTGCCGCAGTCTCATATGCCGTTATACTGCCATCGCTCTGAAGCGCAAGCGTAATTCCGTCAGCTTTCAACTCAAATTCACATTCATATGTTGGAAGCTGACGCTTAACAATAATATTCTCTTTGACTCTGTTGCCTCTGATCTCATACTCAACATCTACTCCGTCAAATAAATTCTCATAGACGACCGTTGAAGCAAGATTTTCAACAGCAAAATCATTTTCGATTGCAGTACTTTCTTCTGTTTGAATATCAGTATCCCTTGTTCCGGCAAGTCCCCATTCAAACTCGAAGCCGTTAAGATCCATTTTATAAAGATAGTCACTGCTTGAATTTTTTGCAAAGTGCACGATAAAATTGCCTGTTCTGTTTACAAGCGCTCCGTTACCGTCATCGACAAGAGTATTATCGATTTCTTCCCAAGAGCCGTTGGCTTCATAATGAACCGGCTCATTATAAATTGCGCCGATCGTAGTTCCGTCGCTCATGAGAAACTCTTTAATGTTTTCTTCGCGCTTTTCCTCAATTTCCTTGACGATATAGGGTTCCGTCGTAAGAATATTTACGTCTTCCTCTGCAGTGTCATTGTCTTGACCTACTGCTGTCGCGATTGATGTAGCCGGCAACGATGTGAGCATAATGCCAATTGATAAAATCGCCGCTAACAGCCTTTTCCAATCTTTTGTCTTCATAATTTCACCGATCCTTTCAAAAAAATTTGAACATTTTTTACGTTCAATTATACTATAACACTGCCTGTCAAGCAAAATTTTGTCGTTTTTTGTCGAATTTATAATAATGTTTAATTTTTTGTAAACTTGCACAAAATTCAAGCCCGTAGTTTGTTCATTATGCCGCAAAAAATCCCGTGAGGAATTCCTCACGGGATTTTGGTTTGTATTTAACTTACACCAATTCGATGATAGCCATTTCTGCTGCGTCACCGCGGCGGGGGCCAATCTTATAAATTCTGGTGTAACCGCCTTTAACTTCGGCGTACTTAGGAGCAATCTCGTCAAAGAGTTTCTTTGCAACAGCTTCCTTTGTTACATAGGCAAATACCTTACGCTTGTTAGCCAGGGTAGGCTCTTTAGCTACGGTAATCATCTTTTCAGCCATCGCGCTAACTTCCTTAGCACGAGTTACGGTTGTTTCGATTTTGCCATTCTCAAACAGGAAGGTTACAATACCCCTAAGCATAGACATTCTGCTATCGGTCGAGCGACCGAGTTTTCTTGTTCCGGGCATAATACATATCCTCCTTACAAGCCTTTTTTAGTCTTCTTCCTTTTTAAAGGCAAGTCCCAAAGTGGCTAACTTATTAATTACTTCTTCAAGTGATTTACGTCCGAGGTTTCTTACCTTCATCATTTCCTCTTCGGTCTTATTTGCTAGGTCTTCAACAGTGTTGATGCCTGCGCGCTTAAGGCAGTTAAAACTACGTACGGAAAGGTCAAGCTCT
>CAYRPK010000108.1:0-5271 GCA_964426175.1 uncultured Eubacteriales bacterium
GTACCATATCGGTTATTATGTCAAGACTGCGAGTATAACTATCGCCGTTTGATGCACTACCGAAGATGGGACAGATTTGCACTGTTAATGCCAAGGCAAGAACTAATGCAAGAAGCTTTTTGAGTTTCATCTTTTAACCTCCTAATTAATTTGTATTTATATTATATAATCAGTTGAAGCATTAAGCAAGAACAAAAGCAAGTTTTTTTGTTAGAAATATTGTGCCTGTTTTTGTATATATTGCCTAAATATAAAACAGGCTGTTGCCCGAACAGCCTGTAAATATGCTTATTTTATACGCGCTCTGATATCCAATTTTTGAGTTCGATAAGCTGAGCTTTATCTTCAGATGCGCTGTAATAATACTCAACTAACTTAACGAGTGAACCCTCACATTCCTTTTCAACGAGGCTTGTGATATAGTTCTTAATGTATTCTTCTCTGGTGAGAGTAGGAGTATATTCAAAGCTTCTGCCGGTTCTCTTAGTGGTAAGATAACCTTTATCAATAAGACGTCTGAGGAAGGTAGAAATAGTAGTTTGCTTCCAAGTAGTAGTTGTCATAAAGTGCTCGATTATGTATTTAGATGATGTCGAGGGACCCTGAGCCCAGATCCAATCCAATATGATTTTTTCAGAATCGGAAATTCGTTTCATTTAAATTCACTCCTGTAAGATATTTTCCTGATAATTATTCGCAGATATTGACATAGCGGGCAATATGTCAATTGATTGTGTGACATTGACACAACCGTCTATTATATGCTATCATATATTTGCCGTAAATGCAAGATGCATTTGTAAATGAATTTCGTTTTTTATTTAACTTTTATGTCGAAATTTAGAATATTTGTCAGCTATTTTACATTGCAGTTTTGTTTATTTCATAAAATTGCTTTTTGGAGAGATTTGCTTTTGAAAAAGAAAAATCGGACCGCAGCATTGACGCTGATGTTTTTCGGATATATAATTATAATATTATTTCTAACGGTCTTCAGAGAGGGATTCTCTTTTGACGGTCAGTTATTTACCAATGGCAGTATTGTGCTTTCACCTGCGACGACATACATAATGATGTATAATAACGGTGCATACGGATTAGTTGCTTATAATTTTTTCGGTAATATTATTATGTTTATACCTTTTGGATGGTATTTAAAGCATATTAAACCCCAGCGTAAGATTATAAAGGTAGTTTTCCTTGGAATTCTTTTTTCTTTGGGAATTGAGTTTGCACAGTATGCTTTCGGTACGGGAATAAGTGATATAGATGATGTGATTCTTAATACATTGGGTGTGTTTATAGGTGCTGCTATTGCCGCTGTAAATGAAAGGAAATAAATAAGGTATGAAAAGGATAGTAAGTATAGTGCTTATATCTTTAGTGCTAATAGCTTCGGTGCTTTGCTGTTTTTCGGGATGTGAAATCGAAGTTAAAAGGTATGAATGTGACGGTATGAGCTTTGTGGAAGCGGATTATCGTAAGCTTATGCTTGTTTCTTATTCCGGAGATGCCACCGAGATAATAATTCCCGAAAATCTGGAAGGAAAGGAAGTTGTGTCGGTTGGCTCTCAAGCCTTTGAGGGAGCGGCTGTCCAAAGCGTTACAGTGCCGAGTACAGTTTCTGAAATATGCGGTGCCGCTTTTAAAAATTGCAAAAATTTAACTGACATATCATTGGGGTACAGCATTGAAAGCATTGGTTCTTTTGCTTTTTACGGATGCACTGCTCTTGAAAATATCAGTTTGCCGAGTACCGTTACCGAAATCGGAACTGCCGCGTTTGCCTGCTCGGGGCTTAAGGAGTTTCAGCATGCAAACGGCGTAAAAAAAATCGGAGAACAAGCCTTTTACGGATGTGTTGATATGAAGCTTGCGGACATACCGTCGGCGGTGACATCAATAGGTAACAGTGCATTTTACAACTGTCCATCGCTTGAATGGATATTTATACCGTCGGAAGTAACATCAATCGGCAAAAAAGCAGTAGGCTTTTATGAAAATGCCGACGGAAAAACCGTCGCGGCGGAGAATATCGTAATATGCGGGCGTCCCGATACAACGGCTTTTAAATATGCAAATGAAAACGGAATAGCATTTATGACGGTAGCCGCGGCAGAGGATTTGGATTATGATATTGTAGGCAATAATGCTGAAATAACAGAATATTCGGGTGAGGATACCGCATTTATTCTTCCTGCGTCAATTGACGGAAGACGTGTCATCGGCATTGACAAAAAAGCCTTTGCTTATAAAATGAATATTGAAAGCGTAACGCTGCCGCAAACCGTTACTTACATCGGGCAGGAAGCTTTTTTAGGATGCAGTAGACTGAGCAGTATATCTATTCCGGAGGAAGTCAGCGACATAGGTGGCGGTGCGTTTTTTGAAACACCGTGGTTTAACGGGCAGACTGATGAGTTTGTCATTGTGGGCGACGGAATACTAATTGACTATAATGGCAGTGCGGCAGAGGTCATTATCCCTGATAAGGTTAAAAAGATATCAGGTGCATTTTATTCAAATGCGACACTTCAAAGCGTGCAAATTCCGCAGTCGGTCAGCGTGATAGGTGAATGGGCGTTCCTTATATGCGCAGAGTTAAAAAGTGTGACTATGACGTCTAACGTAACGGCTATAGAAGAAAGTGCATTCTCGTGGTGTGTTTCACTTGAAAGCATTGAAATAGGCAGCGGAGTTACAAAAATAGGAAAAGAAACGTTTTTTGCGGCGAGGAAGCTTTCTTCGGTAATTTTACCGCAAGGACTTAAAATGATTGGTGACGAGGCGTTTGGTTGTTGTGATGTTTTAACCTCTGTGACAATTCCATCTGAGGTAGAAGAAATCGGTGACGATGCATTTGACAAACAAACCTTAAGGCAGATTATAGGAGAGAAAAATTCGGCGGCATGGGAGTTTGCACGTAAAAACAGTATTCCGTTTACTGAGATTTAAAAAATGCAGTGATGCGTCAGCGCGCATCACTGCATTTTTTTGACAACAATCTTATCTTCTTCCGCCGCCCATACCGCCGCCCATACCGCCGCCCATACCGCCGCCGAAGCCGCCCATGCCGCCGCCCATGCCGTTTGAGGCGTTTGCGGTGATGATTGAAGAAACGGTAAGGCTGAATTCCTGTGTGCCGCCAGAGTAGGTGCCGTCAGTGTAAAGGCCGTCGGTATTATTACCGTTGCAAGTGCCGCCCGTATATATATTATATGTTGTACCTTTCTCGATTTCGGGGCAGCAAACAACTACCGATTGATAGGTTTTGGATGGGGAATAGGTCAAAATGCTTTTGCCTTCATCACTTTCTATATGAACTAAGGTGTCAGCCGTTTTGCTTGAAAAGGTTAAAGACAGACAATACTGAGTGGAGCTTTCACTGACGGTTTCAGCCATACCTGAGCTTCCTGCAGCTACGATAAGTCCGCCTGTCATGGTAAACTGAGTACCGTAATCTATTGCGCCGTTACCGCTGTTTGTGGGGCCGTCTATAATGAGAGTGCCGCCCGACATATTCATATCGCCATTAGAGTCGAAGCCGTCACCGCCTGCATTCATATAAACATAGCCGCCGGTGAAATTGACAACCGAGCTGTCGCCCATCATACCGCCGAATCCGCCACCCATTCCGCCGTTGCCCGAGCTGCTGCCTAAGGAGGCATTTATGCCATCATCTTCGGAAACAATGTGAGTATTACCTGCGTTAATATTGATAGTAGCTGCTTCAAGGCCCTCGTAGCAGGTGGAAACAGTTAGTGTAGAACCGTTAATATTAAGCTCGCTGTCTGCGTGAACTGCGTCATCCCCTGCGGCAAGAGTAATAGTACCGTCATTTAAGCTGATGCTTGAATTTGAGTGCAGTGCGTCGTCTGCCGAGTCAACAGTGACATTACCGCCGGTTATAGATATATCAACACCTGCTTTAATGCCCTTGGTGCTGGTGGTATCATCTGAGGAGGAAGAATAGCCGCCGAAGATGTTACCGAAGCCGCCCATACCGCCGCCAAAGCTGTCAGTGTGAGTGGAACCATTATTACTGCCGCCGCCTGAAGTAGCGGTAACAGTGCCGCCCGAAATGAGAAGGCAGGTTTCTGCCTGAATGCCGTCACCGTCGGAAGTGACGCTGATATTGCCGTCGGAAATTGCAATATAACCAAGGGTCGTATCCTCGGTGTTATCTGAAATTATACCGTTACCGCCTGCGGTAAGATTGAGAGTTCCGCCCGCAATGCCAACGCAATCCTTGCCTTTGACAGCGTTGTTAACGGCGTTTACCGTAATATTTCCTCCTGTGATTTTAAGCTCGTCCTTGCCGTGAATACCGTTATTAAAATTCGCATTTACAGTTAAACTGCCGCTTCCGTTAATGATAAGGTCGTCTTTAGAAAAAATCGCAGCACTCGGCTCTTCATCCTCGACATTATCATAGATATAGCTTGCCGCGTCGGTTACGGTGTTCTCCGTACCGTCCGCTAAGGTTATAATACATTTATCCGCCGCAATGATGTATACGGGTGCAGATGTGGCAGAGGTAAGCTCTATACCGTTAAAAACAAGTCTGACAGTACCTTTATCGGGGGAATTTACTATAATTCTTCCGTCGGAGGTTTTTCCTGAAAATACATATGTTCCGCTATCGGTTACGGTAAATGTGTTATCTCCCTCATCAGAAAAAACGAAAGAATTGGTTATTTCTTCATATTCAACAGACATATCCTCAGAGTCATATTTTATATTAACATCATACTTTAGTGCAGCGGAAACGGTAGTTGTATCGGCACCGCTTTCTGTTCCTCCTGTTACATCAGAAGTATTGTTTTTGCAGGAACTTGCAGTAAGCATGCTTAAAATGCAAACTATAGCAAGTGTATTTTTATAAAAATGCATAAAAATGCCTCCGTAAATTTTATCATTGATATTTTAAACGATTGTAATGAATTTTTTGTTAATATGTGGTCAATTGTTTTACATAGGCTGTAACAAAGTTGTCAATCATTATAATAAAAGACAAATCAAATAGAGAGGATAAAACGACTTTTTTGAAAAATTTACTTGTAATGGAATAAAAAAGAAGATATAATAGTAATATCCGAAACTATACTCGGAAATCTGCTTAAAGAGGAAGGCACATTTTAATGAATACAACAATGATCAGTATTTTGCAGAAAGTCATATATATTATTCCTGTTTTACTCATATGTTTGCCCGTGCATGAAATGGCACACGCATTTGTCGCGGTGAAATTGGGCGACAATACTCCAAAGC
>CAYRPK010000109.1:0-5265 GCA_964426175.1 uncultured Eubacteriales bacterium
CTTTTTCCGCTCTTACACTGCAAGGTGTTTCCTCTGTATATAATTCAGGGCTCTCATCCCTATCTCTCGCTTTAACCGTAACACGTGTACCTTCTCTGCTTATGCCTATCCAATTAAGACTGTCAATTTCCAAAAGGCAATCGTTTTGCAGCATATAAAAATCAATATCATCTATCTTTGCGCCTACATTAAGTCCCAAGTCCGAAAGTGTCGCACTTAATTGCTCTTCGGAAATATCAGTATCGGAAAGCTCATAGTTTATTGTCCATACATATCCCGAAAGCATGAAGATAAGTAAGCAAAATATTATGGCACCTACGGGTATTCCAATCCTCCCCCTATACCGATATATCAAAAACGGCAGTCCTCTTTTTTTGAGAATTTTCACTCGCATTCCGCTTTTTCTCGCTACTGTGCGTAGTTTGCTCACATCCTCGACCGAAATACGCAGGCGCATCTCATCTCCTTTTGCGCGTATACTCCACAAATTAATCCCCATATTTTTACACATCTCAATAAAGGTGCTTCTAAAGCCCTGCGTAACGCTTATTTCAACAAAACCGTATATAAGATGCCAAAGTCGCAAAAGATACATAATCATTCCCCTTTATTGCGAAAATTCCATACCTGTAATTATTCCTGAAATTCTTACCTCGTCTGTAACGTAGCTGTCAATAATCATATCGACACCCATAAATATCAACGTTACATTATTGCAGTCAAGGCGTATTTCTTTTTCACTGTATTCCGTAATTCCGCCGCAACCGCAAATTATAACCTCGCGGTTTGAGTACATCATTATTCTCGGAAAAACAGGGGAATTTTCAAAGGATTCCGATTTTATCTCCCTAAGCTTATCCTTAAGCCCCTTGCGTTCATGTTTCATTATATCCCGTCTCCTTTTGGATAAACTAACACATATTTATAATAATCCTATGATACATAAGTAAAAATAATGATGTAGAAACTATTAACAAATGCTGTAAACACTTGAATTTTTAATAAAAAACATGTATTCTTAGTATATAATTATTAGGAGAACTGATTTAGAATATAAATTTTTAAATGCAAGTTTATTCTATTATACAGTCTCCCACAGTGAAAGGAATGGTCGTAATTATGGTTAACGAGCCTACTCAAACCTTTAAAGCATTTTCAAGCCGCGAAGCTGAGCTCCGTGCTACCTTGAAGTTGGTTTATGATGCACTTCGCCAAAAAGGCTACAATCCCATCAATCAAATCGTAGGCTATATCCTTTCTGAGGATCCCACCTACATCACTACCCACAACAATGCTCGCAATATTATCAGCAAAATCGACCGTGATGAGCTTTTGCAGGAGCTTGTCAAGTCTTATCTTTCCTGATATTTTGAAGTATTAGGCAAAGAATGTAAATTCTTTGTTTCAGGACTTGACAAATCAGTTTGCTTTCATTATAATATTTTATGCGCATTTTTGAGGTGTATTATGTTTATTTCACTCGCAAGAGCCTTTATAACCGATGGGTTTTATAAAGAAGAAAGCTGTCAGTTGGATTTAAGTCAAATCGAATATCCAAGCGGATGTTTTCCTTTTAAGAAGCCTGTAGAGGTCAAGTGGGTTCTTTCAAACAAAGCTGATGCTCTTCGTTTTAATGCGGATATAGCTTATACCGTCAGCACTACCTGCGACCGATGCTTTGAACCTGTGGAGCCTCAGTTTTCGGTCAAAAAAGAGGTTAGCCTCGTCCGTGAAAAAATGGGCGACGATAACGATGAAATTATCGAAGTGCCTGATGAACGCTTTGACCTTGATTCCTTTATCATTGAGAATATTATTCTTGATATGCCGGCAAAGTTCCTTTGTCATGAGGAATGTAAGGGTCTGTGCAGCAGTTGCGGAATTAATTTAAATCGCGGTACCTGTAACTGTACCAACGATGTTTCTCCGTTTGCTGTTCTCAAACAGTTATTAGAAGAATAAAAATCAACTATCAAAGTTTCAAAGGGGGACTTTTAAAATGGCAGTACCTAAGAGTAAAGTTTCTAAGGCAAGACGTGACAAGAGACGTTCTAATGTTTGGAAGATGGATGCTCCTGCTCTCGGCAGATGTGAGAAGTGCGGCGAGCTTAAGCTTTCTCACAGAGTTTGCGATAACTGCGGCACCTATAAGGGCGTTCAGGTAATCGCTAAGGAAGCATAAAAGCCTTAATGCTTATAATGCAACGTAAAAGGGAGGAGCAAAATCCTCCCTTTTATTATACAAAGGAGGTGCATTATGTCGGTACTCATTCAATCGGTGGAAAAGAAAAGCAAGGCATACCGTGCAGGTCTTCGCGACGGAGATATTCTGGTTTCTATTAACGGTAATTCCATTGAAGATATTCTCGATTACCGTTTTTATATTACCGAAAAAAAGGTAAAGATTGGCTATGAAAGAAACGGTAAGAACCGTTTTGCATTAATTTTAAAGCAGGAATATGACGATATAGGTCTCGGTTTTTCCACCTATCTTATGGACAAGCACCACCGTTGTCGCAATAACTGCATTTTCTGTTTTGTTGACCAGATGCCAAAAGGAATGAGAGAAAGTCTTTATTTTAAGGATGATGACGAGCGCCTTTCCTTCCTTTTCGGTAATTATATAACATTGACCTGTCTTTCCGAAAGAGAAGTTGAACGCATAATCAAAATGCATATCTCCCCTATCAACATTTCGGTTCACACTACTAATCCTGAGCTTAGAGTTAAAATGATGGGTAACCGTTTTGCAGGTGACGCGCTTGAGATTTTAAACCGTTTTTCCGAGGCAGGTATTAAAATGAACTGCCAGATAGTTCTCTGCCCGGGCATTAACGACGGAGATGAGCTAAAACGCAGTGTCAGCGACCTTTCTGCTCTTTATCCTGCTGTCGAAAGTATTGCAGTAGTACCCGTAGGACTTACTAAATTTCGCGACGGTCTATATCCTTTACGTCCCTTCTGTAAGGCTTCAAGCGGTGCCGTTATTGATATGCTTCATAAAATGGGAGACGATAATTTACAGCGTTTCGGAAAAAGACTGGTTTTTCCATCAGATGAATTTTATCTTAAAGCCGAAAGACCTTTACCTGATGAAGATTTTTTTGAAGATTTCGCTCAGCTTGATAACGGTGTCGGTATGCTTACCCTCTTCACTTCTCAGTTTCACGGTGAAATGGAACACTTAACCGAAGAAAGTATTAATCACAATATTCATTTTGCTGTTGCGACAGGCAAAGCTGCCGCAGGAATGTTTGAGAAACTTATTGACGAAGCAAGAAAAAAGTGGCATAATTTAGAATGTGACCTTTACGTTATTGAAAACGAATTTTTCGGTGAAAATATTACCGTTGCCGGTCTTATTACGGCAAAGGATCTGATTGGTCAGCTTAAAGGCAAACTTAACTGTGATAAGCTTCTCATATCCGATGTAATGCTGCGTAAAAATGAAAATGTTTTTCTTGACGATTTATCTTTAGAGGATGTCAGCCGCGAGTTAAATGTTGAGATAATTTCTATGGACTGTGAGGGCGGCACATTTCTTGATATGCTTATTTACGGTGATTAAGACCGTACAAAAAGAAAGGACTGTTTATATATGCAGAAACCGATAGTTGCAGTAGTCGGTCGTCCCAATGTCGGAAAATCGACTCTTTTTAATAAATTAGTCGGCAAACGCATTTCTATAGTTGAAGATACTCCGGGTGTTACGCGCGACAGAGTTTTCGGCGAATGTGAATGGGTCGGTCATCAGTTTATGTTGGTTGATACGGGCGGTATCGAGCCAAAAACCGACGATATCATTCTTTCAAAAATGCGTTCGCAGGCTCAGCTTGCAATTGAAGCTGCTCATGTTATTATCTTTATGACAGAAATTCACAGCGGTCTTACTGCCAATGACCATGAAATCGCCGCTATGCTTTTAAAGAGCGGCAAGCCTGTTGTCCTTTGTGTTAATAAGGTTGATAAGGTTGGCGCACCGCCTGCTGAGCTGTATGAATTCTATAATCTCGGTTTAGGCGACCCCTACCCTGTTTCTTCCGTTCACGGTCACGGTACAGGTGACCTTTTAGACGAGGTTGTTAAATATCTTCCCCATTATTCGGGTGAAGACGAGGAGCGTATCAAGGTTGCTGTTATAGGCAAGCCTAATGTAGGCAAATCCTCACTTGTCAACCAAATATCGGGCGAAGAGCGTGTTATAGTTTCTGATATTGCAGGAACAACCCGTGATGCCGTTGATACCGAAATTGATAACAAGTTCGGTAAGTATGTTTTTATAGATACAGCCGGTATCCGTCGTAAAAGCAAGGTTGACGATACCTTGGAAAAATACAGTGTTCTCCGTTCACAGATGGCAGTTGAGCGCTGTGATGTATGCGTGATTATGATAGATGCATTGGAAGGCTTTACCGAGCAGGACTCCAAAATTGCAGGTCTTGCAATTGAATCGGGTAAGGGCTGTATTGTTGCTGTAAACAAATGGGACGCTCTTGAAAAGGACAGTCATACCATGGATGCTTTCCGCAAGAAGCTTTCAATTGATTTAAGTTTTATGCCCTACGCGCCCATTATTTTTATATCGGCAAAGACAGGACTCAGGCTTGATAAGCTTTTTGAAACGATAAATTATGTAAATATTCAAAACTCAATGCGCATTTCAACAGGTAAGCTTAATGATGTTCTGGCGGAGGCTACCGCAAGAGTTCAGCCTCCTACGGATAAGGGTAAGCGTCTGAAAATTCTTTACATGACTCAAGCCTCCACCCGTCCTCCAACATTTGTTATTTTTTGTAACAGCATTGAGCTTTTCCATTTTTCCTATCAAAGATATATCGAAAACCGTATTAGAGAGGTTTTTGGCTTAGACGGAACTCCTATACGTATAATTCTTCGCGAACGTGGAGATAATGCTCAGATTTAGAAAGGATAAACGCTATGTTTCATAACCCTTTTTTTTGCATTATATTAACTGCTTTGATTTCCTATCTGTTGGGTAGCTTTAATACTTCAATCGTGGTAACACGCCTTATTATAGGGCGGGATATCCGTACCATAGGCAGCGGAAATGCCGGTTTTACAAATTCTATGCGTACCGGTAATAAAGCTGTTGCCATACTTTCACTGCTTGGAGATATAGCAAAAGTTGGCATCGCTGTTTATATCGGCGGTTTTCTTATGTCTAACTGCTTTGACGGTAAGATTTATGATTCATCTTGGCTGTTAGGTGCCTACATAGCAGGTGTTTTTGCTCAAATCGGACAT
>CAYRPK010000110.1:0-5251 GCA_964426175.1 uncultured Eubacteriales bacterium
CGTCGCTGGATTCGGTGCAGTAGTAGCCAAAATTTTTGATGTAATCAAATCTGACCTTGTTCCAGAAGTTGGGGTCCTCCATCTTGGCGTCGATCTTGGACTTAATCTCGGGGTAGAGGTCGTTGCCGTCCTTATCGCGGACGTCTAAAAGCCATGCCATATGGTTGATACCTGCGATAAGCTCCTTTCTGCCCTCTAATTTATCCGTCATATCAAGCTGATGAAAGAGATCCCATGTGCATGACTGAACACTGTGGCAAAGACCGACTGTTTTAATAGGAGTATATCTCTGCATATAACCCGACAGCATAGCCATTGGATTAGTGTAGTTTAAGAACCATGCATCGGGGCAGACTTCTGCCATATCGTCTGCAAAATCTTTTAATACGGGAATTGTACGAAGAGCACGCATAATACCGCCGATGCCCAAGGTATCACCGATAGTCTGGCGCAAGCCGAATTTCTTGGGTACTTCAAAGTCAATAATGGTGCAGGGGTCGTAAAGTCCTACCTGAATGGCGTTTACTACGAAGGTAGCGCCGCGGAGGGCGTCCTTTCTGTTTTCTACACCGAGATAGCACTCGATCTTCCCAAAGCCGCCTAAAGCCTTTTGCATTGCCTTTAAAATGGTCTCGCTCTCTTTTAACCTTTCTCCGTCAATATCGTAAAGCGCAAAGACTGCGTCACGCAGAGACTCCGTACACATACAGTCTCCAATGACGTTGCGCACGAAAACGGTGCTTCCTGCTCCCATAAAAGTGATTTTCATTTTAAGCATTCCTCTCTGTATTTTAATTTAATAATTTATGTCCTAATTATATCTTGACAAGAGGATATTTGTAATAGTATTATGTTACTGTAATTTGTGATTTTGTTAGTTTTTTGAGGTGGAGTATGGCTTATACTGCAATGGTTATGGATAATGGGTACGGCGGTCTGAATCCCGTACTATTTGGTTACGAAAACTGTGAAAAGTCGCATTTTTTCGGTCCTGCGGTGCGTAAATACTGGCTTATTCACTATGTTGTATCGGGTTTTGGAATTTTCAGGATAGACGGTAAGACCTATCATCTTCGTTCCGGAGAAATGTTTGTTATTCCACCTTTTGTTGAAACATATTACGAGGCCGACAGTCAAAATCCGTGGAGCTATATCTGGATAGGCTTTACCTCAACGGGGGATCTGCCGTTAAAACCCGACAATACAATTTATTCTCCCGAGGCACTGAGAATTTTTGAGGATATGAAAAAATGCGAGAATATGGAAAACGGTAAAAGCGCTTTTCTTGCGGCGCGGCTTTGGGATCTTTTCGCTCTTTTACTTGATTCAAAAAAAGAAAATACCGACCATATCGAAAAAGCATTAAACTGCATTCATGCTGAATATATGAACGGCATAACCGTGCAATATATTGCAGAGAAAATTAATCTTAACCGTTCGTATTTTTCGTCTTTGTTTAAAAAAAAGATGGGACTTTCTCCCGAGCAATATCTCATTAATTACCGCATGAATTTCGCGGCTTCTCTTATGGTAAATGAGGGGAAGAACGTTTCGACCGCGGCATATTCCGTGGGATATACCGACATATACAATTTTTCGCGAATGTTTAAGCAGCATTACGGCATTTCTCCCACCACATATATAGCTCAGCATAAATAATTAAAGGTTTAATATAATCCCCTTAGAGTAGGCACTTGAAAAAACAAAAATTTCAAGACTACACTAAGGGGATTATATCACTTCAACTACACACTGCTTATTTTTTATTCTGAAACTGTACTTTCGGTTACTTCCTTACCTGTAATTTCGGTTATTGCATCGTTATTCATTGTTACTGCATATGCGTTCTGAAGCTCCTCAAAAACTGCATCATATTTATCGCTTTCAAGGATTTCACGAATATCATATTTATATTTCGCTTCGCCTTTCTCTACAAAATACATAATGTGATAACCGTATTCTGTTTCTACTATATCGACGTCGCCTGTTTGACGGGCTTCATCAAAGCACCAATTCTCAAAATTCTCTACCATCTGACCCTTATATACGCCCTCGTAAAGACCACCATTTGATACAGAGCCAGTATCCGAGCTATACTCTGTTGCAAGAGTTGCAAAACTTTCTTCAGTCATGACACCGGATTGATATTCCTTGAGAACGCCCTCTGCATCAGCAAGTGCTTCGTCCGCATCCTCATAATCCTCAAAGTTAAAGAGAATATGTCTTACATCAATGACATTTTCTTCATCTCTTGCAGGAAGCGATGTCAGCATATAAACTGTATAGCAATTATCATCCTCATTAAGAACAGACATTGTATCTCCAACCACACGTGCAGAATCAAAAGCCCATTCGGACAAATCCTCTTCGGCAGTATATGTGAGACTTTGCGCAGTAATACCGTCAACCGTTTCGGTTATTTCATCCTCCGTAATTTCGGTATAGGTTGCTTCAAGATAATTGCTTACGGCATTTTTGAATTCCTCTTCTGTCTTGCAAGACTTAAGAGTGTTGACATATCCCTCTGCATCAGTCTCAGTGACGCCCATTGCTTCTTCATCGTCAGGGTCAATATAATCTATGTCAAAGCTGATATATTGGCTCGTTTGATAATCCTTTGCATTTTCATTGTAATAGGTTTCAATTTCATCGTCAGTAATACTGATATTCTCTTTCAGACTGTCCTGATATTTTGACGCGAGATAAGAAATTTCAAGACTCTTTCTGATATCCTCCGTATTAACACCTCTGCCGTAATCTGAAGGAGTAACTGTTTCAAGCATTGTTGAAATCTCGTCATTTTCTTCATCTGTTAAGGTAAAATTATTAGCCTTTGCGCCTTCGCAGAGAATAAGCATTGACTCAAGATTGTCCACCGCTTCCTCAGTGCAGTAATCAAGCCAAGTTACTCCCGAGCTTTCATTATAATACTGCTCAGAAAGTGAAAGAGACTCGTCAATGCCGTAATAGGAAGCGTTATCGCCATAGTAATTTACATAGTAATAATAGTCATTATATACAAAGTATGTCAGCATCGCATTATCGACAGCGTAGTTTTCCGTGGACATTGCCACAACCTTACGCAAGCCCTCGCCGCTATCAAGATAATCCTCATGGATTTTATTTGCAACAAATACTCCGCCTGTCGCCAAAACTATCGCGCCCACGCAAGATAAAGCTATCGCAGTTTCAATGCGTTTCTTTTTGCGTTCCTTCTTCAGCTTTTCTTCCTGACGCTGCTTTTTTGCCGCATTTTGTGCTTTGCTTCGTGTTGCCTTACTCATTTATATACATCCTTCCTTTTCAGATACATCTAATAGTATATTATATCTTACTTAAAAAAGCAATTATTATTTAATATAAACTCTCTTATTGTCAGCAATGTGTCAGAAATTTAAAAATGACGCAAAATAAATCTTGAATTTTCTATGTATTATGGTACAATAATAGAGTATGAACTTCTTTATTTCGAAAGGATTTGAACTTTATGAGACGAAGCGACGGAAAGCAGGTCAAAAACGTCAGTCCTATGTATAAAATTGTACCTTATATTATGAATGACCGGAGCGACTCTATGAATATGACCTCTATTTATATTCCCGAAGCTCCGATTCGTGAATACATAAACACTAAGCGTAAAACAGAAAACAGCTTAAGTCATATGACAGTAATTTTAGCTGCATATATAAGAACCGTTGCAGAGTATCCCGAGCTAAACAGATTCGTTGTTAATAAACGTGTTTTTGCCCGTAACGAGCTTTCGGTATCTTTGGTTATAATGCGTTCGGGTGAAGCCGAAAGCACCATGACAAAAATTTGGTTTGAGCCTACCGATACTGTTTTTGATGTAAATCGCAAAATAATAGATTTTGTTAATGAGCAGAAAAAGGAAACGGCGGTAAACGGTACGGATAAGCTTATTAATGCTTTAACCAACAGTCATCTATTAATGAATACCGTTGTTGGCTTTGTTAAATGGGCAGATAAGCACGGTCTTTTGCCTAAGAAATTCATTGATATTCTTCCTTTCCATGCAAGTCTTTGTATTACTAACCTTGCAAGCATCCGTACAGGGCAAATATATCATCATATTTATAATTTCGGCACTATCAGCAATTTTATTGCGATGGGTCTTTCGGAAAAGAAATTAGAGCTTGACGAAAACGGTAATCCAACCTACAACAGTTATCTCCCCCTCGGTATTGTCATGGACGAGAGAACCGCTTCCGGATATACATACGCATGCGCCTTCAGACGCCTAAAGCAATATCTTGCAAACCCTGCACTTTTGGAGGAGCCGCCAAAGGTCTTTAACGCCGATGCATAACATATACGGTTTTACGGCAGAAATGCTCGGCGAGTATTTTTCAAGATTAGGCGAAAATCCCGCTAAAGCAAAAATTATTTTTCAGTGGCTTTATAAGGGAAAAACACCTGAGATACGTTCTTCTCTTTTAGATAGAGTAAAGGCGGATTTTTCTTTTGAGCTTCCCGAGATTCTGATTAAAAATGAGGATGAAACCGCCGTTAAATACCTTTTTAAGCTTTGTGACGGCAATACTGTAGAGTCAGTTATCATGAAGCATGATTACGGTTTTGGAATATGTCTTTCCACACAGGTCGGCTGTAATATGGGCTGTGCTTTTTGCGAAAGCGGAAGATTTAAGAAAAAACGTGATCTTGAAGCCTATGAGATAGTAGGTCAGCTTATCGCGGCTCAAAAGGATTTGAATTCACCCATTTCTCACGCTGTTTTAATGGGTATAGGTGAACCCTTCGATAATTTTGAAAATTCCGTCAGATTCATTAATATCGCGGTTGATCCTTTCGGTTTAAGCATAGGGCCGCGGCACATCACTCTTTCCACCTGCGGAATAGTCCCCCGACTGCAAGAATTCGGTAAGCTTCAGGTTCCCTCTTGCCTCGCCATCAGCCTGCACGCACCTAACGATGAATTAAGAAACAGCATTATGCCCGTAAACCGTGCGTATCCTTTATCAAAGCTCATCCCTGCCGTTAAGGAATATTCTGTTAAGTATAATAAAAGAGTTACCTTTGAATATATGCTGTTAAAGGATATCAATTGCAGTATTGCACATGCAGATGAGCTTATTTCTCTGCTTTCGGGTATTAACTGCTATGTTAATCTGATTCCTTATAACCAAACTGACAATCCCAATTTTAAAAGATGTGATGACAATGAGATTCTCGCTTTTTACATAACGCCATTTGGAACGGACACGGACACTGC
>CAYRPK010000111.1:0-5249 GCA_964426175.1 uncultured Eubacteriales bacterium
TCTTTTTGCATTGCCGCTTCTTGGCGGTGACAGTGTAATCAGACCTGCTGCAGAGCTGACTTCGCGCGGATATATAGATATGACTATAGATATTATGCGGCAGTTTGGTGTAGCTATTAATGAAAAGGATAACGCCTTTTACATTAAGGGCAATCAAAAATACAGCTACGGTAATAAAGCTTATACTGTTGAGGGTGATTGGTCGCAGGCGGCATTTTTCCTTGTTGCAAAAACTCTCGGTGCAGATATTGCCGTCAAGGGAATAGATTATTTATCAAAGCAGGGTGATAAGGAAATTGCTCAGCTATTAAATGAGATGGGACAAAGCGGCTCACTGCGCGGTATTGATATTGATGCTGCACAAATTCCCGATTTAGTGCCAATATTGGCAGTGGTTGCGGCATTTGCCGAGGGGCAGACCCGCATTTATAATGCCGCGAGATTGAGAGAAAAGGAAAGTGACCGACTTTTTGCTATGTTTGACGGTCTGAGGCAAATGGGTGCCGACATAACGGAAACTAAGGACGGACTTATCATAAACGGCGGCAAACCTCTTAAAGGCAGTATTTGCAAAGGATATAATGATCATAGAATTGTTATGGCGTTGTCTATAGCCGCTGCCTTTGCGGAGGGACAAACAGAGATTGACGACGCGCAGAGCATAGAAAAATCCTATCCGTCGTTTTTTGAAGATTATAATAATTTGGGAGGTAACGCAGATGTCATCAATGTGGGGGAATAAAATTAAAATCAGTATTTTCGGAGAATCCCACGGCAAGGCTATCGGTGTAACGATCGACGGACTTCCTGCCGGCGAAATTCTTGATTTTGATTATATTGCAAGCTTTATGGCGCGGCGTGCACCGGGAAAGCAGATAGGCTCGACACCGCGTAAGGAAGCCGATATTCCCGAAATACTAAGTGGTGTTATGGATGGCACTATAACGGGAGCTCCTTTGACTGCGGTTATTTATAACAGTAATCAGCACAGCTCTGATTATTCGGATTTAGAGAGTATACCCCGTCCCGGACATGCTGACTACGCCGCCGATGTCAGATATAACGGCGCCAATGATATCCGCGGCGGAGGTCATTTTTCGGGTCGACTTACCGCACCTCTTACCTTTGCAGGTGCGATATGCTCAAATATATTAAAAACTCAGGGAATAACCGTGGGTGCACATATTTATTCTGTTAAGGATGCACTTGACACTCCTTTTGACCCTGTGAATATAGATGAATCTGTGCTCAACGAGGTCTCGCAACGTGATTTTCCCGTAGCAGATACCAAAAAAGGCGAGCAGATGAAAGAAATCATAGCTTCTGCAAGAGCCGATCTCGATTCAGTAGGCGGTATAATCGAATGTGCTGTTTTGGGATTACCTGCAGGTATTGGAGACCATATGTTTGATGGAGTGGAAAATCGTATCTCTTCGATTATGTTCGGAGTACCTGCGGTAAAAGGTATCGAATTCGGTGCAGGCTTTAATGCTGCAAAGCTGTATGGCAGTGAGAACAACGACTGCTTCTGCGAGGTTGACGGCGAGATTAAAACCCGTACCAATAATGCAGGTGGAATACTCGGCGGAATGACCAACGGTATGCCTGTTGTTTTCAGAGTTGCAGTTAAGCCTACCCCTTCTATTTCAAAAGCGCAAAAAACTCTTAATTTTGATACCTTAGAGGAAGTAGAGCTTAAAATTAAAGGCAGACATGACAGCTGTATCCTACCCCGTGCAGTACCTGTAATTGAGGCTGCCGCCGCAATAGCAATTCTCGATATGCTGATTTAAAGGAGAAAAATGATGTTAGAGGCTCAAAGAAAACGTATAGATGAAATAGACGGACAAATTCTTAAGCTTTTTTGCGAGAGAATGGAAACAGTTGAAGAGGTAGCAAGAATCAAGCTTGAAAACGCAATGCCTGTCTTGCAGCCTGAAAGGGAAAAGGATATAATTAAACGTCGCGGAAACGAGGCTTCTCCCAAAATGAAAGAATATGCAGAGGAGCTTTTTGCCGCACTAATGGCGATTTCGAGGAGTTATCAAACAAAAATTATAGAAGAAAAAGGTGACATAGATGCCTGAAATCACGAGTATACTTGAGATACTTATGCTTGTTTCCTTCGGCTTTGCTTGGCCCAGCTCAATTTACAAGTCATATATATCAAGAACGGCTAAAGGAAAAAGTTTGTCATTTTTGCTGATACTGCTTTTCGGTTATATTTGCGGTATTATAAATAAAATTATTCAGGGTAATTACCTTGTTTTAACCTTTTATATACTCGACTTTATTATGGTATCAATTGATACTTGCCTTTATTTCAGAAACCGTAAACTTGATAAAATTGGAGAAAACCGATGAAAAGGATTATTACCGCAGTATTAACTGTGCTTTTTACTTTGCCGATACTCTGTTCATGTCATGGTGCTGTGGATATTCAGAACCTTGAAATTACCGATATATACGGTGCAGGAACAAGGACAGTTTGTGTCTATTCCTGGGTGGGAAACGGTGATTATATATCTTTGGGTGAAAAACAGGTCGAATTTTTAAATCAGTATCTAAAAACTGCATTGGGTGATGATGCTCTTGCTTACACCCTGAAATATGAGGGAATAAAAGAAAATACTAATAACGGTGTACCGACGGATACACAGGTCAATGAACTTTTTGAGTTGACCGATGAAGAAAAATCCATGGGCTATAACTGCATTTCGATGACATATTCCTTTGAAAATATTGATGACTATAATATCAAGACCGAGCGTATTTATGCACTGTCCGAAAGCCTTGCCGTTACAGGAGAGGACGAGAATTACGGTCGAGCTGAGCTTGAAGATTATTCTCCTGCAACTATAGCGGTCAAAGCGACCAAAGAAGATAAATATTACAAGGTGAGCTTTAACGAAAAAGGTCAGACAAGTGTTGGACTTACTGCGTGGGCGCTTATTGCGCTTTGGCAGGAAAGAAATAATACGGAGCTCTGGAAAACAAGCGAAATCGCGTATGAGCCTTTGACTGATGACGAAACAAAGTCCATATATTCTGCTCTCAAAACAACCGTTAATGTTACTGTGGGCGATAGCAGTAAACGAATACGCACGGTGTCGCAAACACCCGTTTTAGGGCAGGGCACAGTCGAAGGAGTGGATTACACTGTTTCGGGAATAATTTACAGCAATGTTGTTCCTGCACAGTTAAAAAACGAAGTTTCCACATGGGATGCTGGGGCAGTTACTGTTATTGCAGTAATAGTTATTTCTGTAATAATAGCCGCGGCGATCGGTATAAATAAATTCTTGAAACGCAAAAAACAGTCGAGTTAAGTCGTACTCGACTGTTTTGCACTTAGATAAGTGTTAAAGAAGGTCCTTAATTCCGCTTACAATACAGTTAAAGCCTCGCATAGCCTTAAAAGCGGCTCTTCTTATACGGTATTTTTTGTTGAAGCGGCAATTTGTTAAGGCGGCGATTAAACCAACAACTGCTATGCCGCATAAGGCTCCTTTGACACATGTATTCATTCCTTTTGTCATAATACAACTCTTCCTTTCATCAGTATGAATTTGCAAATTTAAGCTTTTTTATTTCAAAACTTTGCTTCTTTCGAATATATTTTAACCAAGGAAAGCGGAGATAACAGTGGAAAAAACAATAATATTTACAAAAAATCAGATATTTGCAAAATTATATAGACCTTTTTTAAAAATGTGGTATAATATACTAAAGTTTTGTAAAAGCACAAAAAGTGTAATCAGTTAATGGAGTGATTTTTCTTGAGCAATTTTAAGGATTTTGGTTTTCTTCCTGCCGATATACTTTTGCCTAAAAACGGAACAGATCTTGAAAAATTCAGTGTTGTTGCCTGTGACCAATATACATCTGAGCCGGAGTATTGGGAAAAAGTAAAAGAGACAGTTGGTGATGCACCGTCTGCTTTGCGCATGATTTTACCTGAGGTATATTTAAGTGAAGATGAGCTTGACAGTCAGGTAGAGGCTATTAATGCAAAAATGTATGAGTACCTTGAAGCAGGACTGTTTGAGGAATATAAAAACAGCTTTGTATATGTTGAGCGCCGCCAAAATAACGGAGCAGTCAGAAACGGACTTATCGGAATGGTTGATTTGGAGGCATATGACTTTGTTCCAGAAAAGGAAGCGCTTATCCGCGCGACTGAAGGAACCGTTATTGACAGAATTCCTCCGCGCGTAAGAATTCGTCGTAACGCTCCTATTGAGCTTCCGCATATTATGCTTTTAATTGATGACCCTGAAAAAACTGTCATTGAGCCTATTTGCGAAAAGAAGGATGAGCTTGTTAAGCTATATGACTTTACGCTTATGCAGGATTCGGGAAGTATTAAAGGCTATCTTGTTCCTGAAAATGAGGCGCTCCATGTGTTGCCTGCTCTTGAAAAGATTGCAGATGAAGCAACTCAGCTTGAACGATATGGTAAATTTACCGGAAACCCTCTTGTTTTCGCGGTAGGGGATGGAAACCATTCTCTTGCATCTGCAAAGAAGTGTTGGGAAAATATCCGCGAAAAGCTAAATCCGGAAGAAGCAAAAAACCATCCTGCAAGATTTGCCTTGGTTGAGCTTGTTAATGTTCATGATGAAAGTCTTGAATTTGAAGCAATACACAGAGTTTTGTTCGGTTGCAATCCTAAAAAAGTGCTTGCCGCAATGAAAGTGGCATTTCCCGACATGATAGAGGGCAGAGGAGAAGGACATAAGATTGGATATGTAACAAGTGAAGGCGAGGGAGTTTTAACGATACCAAATCCTCCCTGTGCTCTTGAGATTGCAACCTTGCAAGGATTTCTTGATGATTATATCAATGCAATGGGCGGAAAGCTTGATTATATACACGGTGCAGATGTTGTTCGCAGTCTTAGCGTTAATGATGAAGAAGCAATAGGCTTTATTGTACCGAGTATGGGTAAAAGTGAGCTGTTTAAGGGAATTGTCAATGACGGAGTATTACCTCGTAAGACCTTCTCTATGGGCGAAGCTCACGATAAGAGATTTTACCTTGAAGCAAGAAAGCTTATAAAGTAAATGAATTGGTGCGTGACATTTTGTTGCGCACTTTTTTATTTAAAAATACTTGTTTTAATACCATGAATATGATATACTGATTATGCGAAACAATTAGATTGTCATTTTATACGAGGATGTATTTTTATCTTTAATAAACGGCACAAAGTATAACAAGTGTGCCTATGGTCTGACGGTATCTTC
>CAYRPK010000112.1:0-5178 GCA_964426175.1 uncultured Eubacteriales bacterium
CCTTTGTTGCAAGCTTTGCCATCTGAATATTACAGATTTTGGAAACCAAAGGAACAGTGCGTGAAGCACGGGGGTTGGCTTCAAGTACGTAAACCTTATCGTCAGCAATAGCATACTGCATATTCATAAGACCGCACACATTAAGCTCGTTTGCAATCTTTTCGGTATATTCATTAATAGTATCAACGTGCTTTTGAGGAATACCGAGTGAGGGGACAATGCAAGCAGAGTCACCGGAATGGATACCGGCAAGCTCAATATGCTCCATGACAGCAGGAACAAATGCCTTTCCGTGGTCGGCAATTGCATCAGCCTCAGCTTCTGTGGCATTATCGAGGAAACGGTCGATGAGTATGGGACGGTCGGGAGTTACGCCGATTGCCGCCGCCATATATGTGATAATACCTTCGCGGTTACGAACGACTTCCATACCGCGTCCGCCTAAAACATAAGAGGGACGAACCATAACGGGATAGCCTATTCTTTCGGCAATTTCGATAGACTCTTCAACCGTAGTAGCCATTCCTGATTCAGGCATAGGAATTTCTAATTTCTCCATCATTGCTTTAAAGAGGTCACGGTCTTCGGCTAAGTCAATGGTAGCAGGAGAGGTGCCGAGGATACGGCAACCGTTCTTTTCAAGCTCAGCAGCAATATTAAGGGGAGTTTGACCGCCGAACTGAGCAATGATGCCGAGAGGCTTTTCCTTATTGTAAATACTTAAAACATCTTCAACGGTAAGGGGTTCGAAGTAAAGCTTATCAGAAGTATCATAGTCAGTGGAAACGGTTTCGGGGTTGCAGTTGACCATGATAGTCTTATATCCCATTTCGCGAAGTGCAAACGCTGCATGAACACAGCAGTAGTCAAATTCAATACCCTGACCGATACGGTTAGGACCGCTGCCTAAAATCATAACCTTCTTTTCGCCTTCAACAGGGGCAGAATCAGCGGTACCGTTATAGGTTGAATAATAATATGCGGCAGGCTCGCTGACAGCACTTACGGGAACTGCTTCCCAAACCTCGTTAATGCCAAGGTCTGCACGTCTGTCACGAATTAACTTTTCTTCAATATTAAGAATCTTTGCAAGGTATTTATCAGAGAAGCCGTCCTTCTTTGCTTTGATAAGCATTTCATCGGAAATATTGCAGGTTTTGATAAGTGCTTCTTCTTCCTCGACTAATTCCTTCATCTGTTCAATGAAATAGGGCTTGATAGAAGTAAGCTTCTGAAGCTGTTCGACAGTGGCACCCTTACGCAGAGCCTCGTACATAATGAACTGACGCTCACTTGAGGGGTTAACGAGCATGGAAAGAAGCTCTTCAAGGGATTTGGAATTGAAATCCTTAGCAAAGCCTAAACCGTAACGTCCCGTTTCAAGAGAACGGATAGCTTTCTGGAAGGCTTCCTTATAATTCTTACCGATAGACATTACTTCGCCTACAGCACGCATCTGAGTACCAAGTCTGTCTTTTGCACCTTTAAATTTATCAAATGCCCAACGCGCAAACTTGATAACGACATAATCGCCCGAAGGCTTGTAATCAGCAAGAGTTTTGCCGCCGTAGTAAGGAAGATCGTCGAGATTAAGTCCGCAGGCAAGCATTGCGGAAACAAGTGCAATGGGGAAGCCTGTTGCCTTTGAAGCAAGTGCCGAGGAACGAGAGGTACGGGGATTAATTTCTATAATAACAACTCTGTCTGTTACGGGGTCGTGAGCAAACTGAACATTGGTACCGCCGATAACGCCGATGGATTCAACAATAGAATAAGCATATTTCTGCAAACGTTCCTGTAATTCTTTGGGAACAGTCAGCATAGGTGCGGCGCAAAATGAGTCACCGGTATGAACGCCCATCGGGTCGATATTTTCGATAAAGCAAACGCTTATCATATTATTCTTGGAGTCACGGACAACCTCGACTTCAAGCTCTTCCCAGCCGATAACTGCTTCTTCAATAAGAATCTGATTGATCATGCTTGCCTGAATACCGCGAGAAGCAACAGCACGGAGCTCCTCGACGCTGTAAACAATACCACCGCCTGTACCGCCCATGGTATATGCAGGACGGATAACAACGGGATATCCAAGCTCTGCTGCAATTTTTTCTGCCTCATCAAGAGTATATGCAGGGAAGCTACGAGCCATTTCGATGCCGAGCTTTTCCATAGTTTCTTTAAATTCAATTCTGTCTTCTCCGCGCTCAATTGCATCAAGCTGAACGCCGATAACCTGAACACCGTATTTTTTAAGTACACCGGCTTTATCAAGCTCAAGACTTAAATTAAGTCCTGACTGACCGCCTAAATTGGGCAGTAATGCATCAGGACGTTCTTTTTCAATAATTTGGGTAAGACGTTCAACATTGAGAGGCTCAATATATGTAACATCAGCCATATCTGTATCAGTCATAATAGTAGCAGGGTTGGAATTGACAAGAACGATTTTATATCCGAGCTGTCTCAAAGCTTTACAGGCCTGAGTGCCGGAATAGTCAAATTCACAAGCTTGTCCTATTATAATAGGACCTGAACCTATAATGAGTATTTTGTTGATATCAGTTCTTTTTGCCATGGAAAAATACCCCTTTTCTCAAATTCTTTTCAAAATATTATATCAAATACTTGAAATCATTTCAAGTAAAAATATGTTATTTAACAAATTTAATTGTATTACTTAACACACAGATAAAATTCGCATAGATTGAAAATAAGGACAAACAAACTTAAAGATAAAATCAGAAAGGTCAGATAAAAAAATGTTTAACATCCATCCGTTAATATCCGCACTTATAGGCACGGGATTTACCTTTATAATGACAACATTAGGTGCCTCTGCGGTGTTTTTCTTTAAAAGGAGCAAAGGAGAAAGCACCCGACGGTTTTTTCTGGGATTTGCTTCGGGGGTAATGATAGCGGCAAGCATTTGGTCGCTTATAATACCGTCGATAGAGCGTTCGGAAAGTTTAGGACTTATACCGTGGATACCGGCAGCGGTAGGCTTTGCTCTTGGCGGAGTGTTCTTCGTATTTATTGATAAATATGTACCGACGTTTTTTTCTAAAGATAAATTCGGCAGCAGTGGGAAAATGATACTTGCCGTTACTCTTCATAATATCCCAGAAGGTATGGCGGTGGGACTTGCTTTTGCGATGGCATCTCAGAATGAAAGCTCAGTGACTATAGCATCGGCAATAGCTTTGGCTATAGGCATCGGTATACAGAATTTCCCCGAGGGCACTGCCATAGCACTACCGTTACTTGATGAAGGATATACAAAAAAACGTGCCTTCTTAAGCGGTTTAATATCCGGCGTAGTAGAACCTATCGGCGGTATACTAACGGTATTTATCGTGGGCAGTGCAATCTGGATGATGCCGTGGCTGCTTTCCTTTGCGGCAGGGTGCATGATATTTGTTGTTGCCGATGAGCTTATACCGCAGGCATATAGGGATAACTCATCAAATATCGGAGCAATTGGTGTAATGACAGGTTTTTTGATAATGATGGTGTTGGACGTAGCGTTAGGATAATAAACTAAAATCGAGGAAATTCCCCATCATATTCATAACAAGTACGATACCTATAATACAAGTATAGGAAAAACAGATGATAGAATAACAAAGGGCACTTTTCTTCTTTTTAATTAAACGAGCAACTACGGTAATGAGCATAGCGGAAATTGCAATTCCTATAAGTACGGTGCAAACCATAAAACGGTAAGGATTAAATTTCAGCAGCTTTTCAAGAATAAGTCCGCCGATGCCCAATCCGATGAGGTGAAATAAGGGAAGTACGACCAAAGGTAATGTGTACAAAACGTACTTTTTATGCCCACGCCTCAAAAAATCAATTATTACAACAAGATATATTGCAAGCATAGCTATACATTCAATACCGAAATCGCCTAGCATAATTATATCCTTTCCTTTCATTTATTTTTTACAGCGCGCTTTTTAAGCAAAAGATAGTCATAACGTTTTGATGCGCGTGCAACAGCATTTTCCCACGACAAATAAACGCTTTTTTGCGCGTGTGAGCCAACTGAATCGCGAAGAGATTTATCGTCAAGAGCAATAAAAAGCTTAGTTGCAACTGCTTCTGCAGTTTCTGCTTCCGCTAGAAATCCCGAATACCCGTCTACCACACCTTCTGCAGCACAGCTGCCTCTTAATAAAAGTGAGGGGCAGCCTGTTGCAGCAGCTTCGCGTACAACCAAGCCGGAGGTATCATATGAGGATGGGAACATAAATAAATAAGCTCGGGAAAAAACAGTATATAATTTATCACGGTCAACTATTGAGCCTGTAAAAGTTACTCTGTCTGCGATTCCGATCGAATGCACATATCTTTCCATTTCCAATCGGTCAACGCCGTCACCGCACATCATCAAACGAAACTTATATCCTTTCTCTGCAGCAATTTTGCAGGCATCAAATATCAGCTTGGTGTTTTTATACCACATCATTCGACCGACGAAAAGCAAAACGATTTCATCGGGAGAAAGATGAAATTCATAATTTAATTTATCTATGCTTTCCTCAGTTGCTTTGCCTTCGGGAAAATCTGTACCGTTGGGCATGACTACATATTCGCCTTTATAACCGATGTTACGTAAGGATTCGCCTGCGCCTTCACTTACCACCCAAACCTCATCACAGGCGTTTATGTTGCTGAGAATAAATTTGGTCGCAACTTTTCTTGAAACATTATGTTTGAGCCGTTTTTCAAAATCATACTCAAATTTTGTATGATAAGTTGTAATGAGGACACAGTCATTCCGACGCATAGTGCGCGAAAGGACACCGGAAGCGAAAGGAGAATGAACGTGGACTATATCAAAACGGTTTTTCTTGAGAAAGTATTTGAGATTTTCTATTGCCAATGGGTTACCCACACGGTAACCGAGCTTTTTTGCAGGGAAAGAGGCATATCTGTTTACAGGAAAATCGTAATTATCATCTGCATCCGGATAACGTGGAGTTATTACTTTAACATTATCTGTTTTACGAAGTATATTGGCATAATTTAAAACACAGTTAGCAACGCCGTCGATACACGGCGGAAAGGAATCATTTAAAAGGGCAATTCTTCTATGCATAAAATACTATCCTTCCAAAAATTTCTTATAATTAATTATACCATTTATAGCTTTCTGTGTCCAAAAAAGATATT
>CAYRPK010000113.1:0-5155 GCA_964426175.1 uncultured Eubacteriales bacterium
ATTCCGCAATAAACTGCGGTAACGGTATGCTTTTCGTTAAATTCAAAAGAAACAGCAGGACAGCCTGCCATTTCAAAGCTTCTAAAGCCTGCTTTAGACTGTGCCGCTTTTTCAAAGGGTGCAAATTCAACATCATCAGCAATCATTATTCCTATTTTCATTAAATTATTCCTCCATAAGCCAAAGTTTATAGCTTACAACCGCATTTTTGACAGTATTCGGCTTTACTTGGGGCATCACTGCCGCACTGGGGACACTTTTTCACACCTTTTATTTCAATAAGCTTATTTTCAAGCTCTATTTGCTTTTCGTAAAGCTCATCAAGCTCATTGACTGTATCCGAACATTCCATGTCGGTGCCGTTCTTATTGGAGGTATAATAAGCCTCGCCGATAAGTGCATACTTTTCGTTAATTTGACTGCGTATTTCTGACAGCTTGACTTTTAGCTTTAACTCTTCTGCTATAGCTTCTGTCTTTTTTGTAGCAGTCACGCCCAATTCCTTAGTCTTTCTGATAATATCGTCCATTGTTGACATAGTTTAACCATTTCCTTTCATAATATAAAATCAGCATAAAACTCTGTAATAAATTCTTTTCGTTTTAAAAGCTCGTCAAAGCGACTGATATATTCATAGGGATATTTATAATTAAAAATCCTTTGAATATCGTCACCTTCAGGCTCTCTCAGTTTTGTAACGGCACCTGCGCCGCAGGCAAATATAGAATGAGTCTCATCCATAATATAAACATTATAGCAGCTTTCTGTTCCTTCTTTTGCCCAGCCTATGTTTTCGGCATTTGCCAATGTATTGCGCTGACGGTACATGTAATAAGGATTATATCCTGCTGAATAAAGCTTTTCAGCAGAATATTCCACCATTTTTTCTACCTCGCGGTCTTCGGGAAGAGAAATATTCTTTTCGTTTATAAAGGATGAACGCTTAACTGACAGCGTATGGACAGTTATATTTTCAGGAGCAAGTGTAATTACCCTGTCTAACGTATTTTTAAAGCTGTCAAACGTATCCTCAGGAAGACCTGCAATCAGATCCATATTTATAATCGGAATACCGATATTTCTTGCAAGCTCATATGCAGAAACAATTTCCTCTGCCGTATGCCTTCGTCCTATTACACTCAGAACCTTATCATTCATAGTCTGAGGATTGATGCTCAGCCTGTTAACACCGTATTTAAGCAAAACTTGCAGTTTATCTTCAGTAATAGTATCAGGTCTGCCGCCCTCGACAGTATATTCTCTGATATCGCTTAAATCGAAGCTGTTATTAACGGCATTAAGCAAAATCTCAAGCTGCTCTGCCGTTAACACCGTCGGCGTTCCGCCACCGAAATAGACGCTTTCTACCTTTAACCTGAGTTTTTTAACATATTCACCTGTAACCTTGATTTCTTTGGATAAAAGTTCCACATAATCCGATATAAGCTTGCCTGCCCTTTCCACAGTTCGTGAAACAAATGAGCAATAGTTACAGCGCGACGGACAAAAAGGTATTGAAATATATATGCTGACGGAACTTTTCTTCGACAGCTTTAACAATTTATTCTCTCTCGCTTCGGTATCAAAAGCAATATCAAGCTTTTTTTGGCTGACTCTGCAATCATTTAAAAGAAAACTGTTTAATCCGTCACCGAATTCCTGCCGTAAGCTCCTTATCAGTTTAACGGGACGCACTCCTGTTAAAATTCCCCACGGCGGAGTTAAGCCCGTAATTTCACTGAGCAGGTCATACATGACCTGTGCCAAAAAAATCTCCTTTTGATTTTTATTTTTGCAAAGGTCAGCGTTTTTTCTTGCTTCTTTGTAATATAATTTACCGTCAAATACAAGACAGCTTGCAACTGCAGTATCATTCTCAAAAAAAAGATTTGCAACTATGCGTTTTTCTTCACCGACAGAGCTGTTTTCGGGCATCTCATGAAGGTCACGGTAAAACAATCTCGCTGTATTTGCCGCTTCGTAGTGAAGCTCGTAATCAAGACAATATAAGTTCATCAAACTAACCTTCTCAAATATACGTTATTCTTTTTTTCAAATTCAAGGCTCGTATTATCTCCGTGACCACAATAAAGTGCAAAATCATCCTGTAAAGCAGATAGCCTTGACAGTGATGAAACCATTGAATTTACATCACTTGTAGGAAAGTCAGTTCTGCCTACGGAATTATTAAACAGGGTATCACCGCAAAACATGGCATCCTCGGCAATATAGCAAACACAGCCCATCGTATGCCCAGGCGTGTGAATAATTTTTACTTTGGTTTCGCCAAGCATTAAGCAATCATTATCGCTGATGGTTTTTGCGGCGTTATTAATAATTACGGGTGGAAAGCCGAAGGGTTCGGACAGATTTAAATAGGTATCCCTTAAAAATGGCTCGTCATATTCGTGAATGATAATCTGCGCCTTGCGGCTGTCTGCAATGTAATCGACGCATGAAATATGGTCATAATGACCGTGAGTCAAGAAAATATATCTGATATCATAGCCGTCGGCTTCTCTGTCAAAGGTTTCTGCTGACATGCCTGCATCAATAACAGCCGAAATCCCCGTTGCCTCGTCGGTTAATATAAATGTATTACAGGCAAGTCCGATGCCTTCTATTGTTTTTACTTTTATCATAAGAATAAACCACGCTTTACTTTAAATCATCTGTATCAAGAATAATCGTAACAGGTCCGTGATTTTGTATCTGAACCGTCATATCTCCGCCGAAAACCCCAAGCTCTACCCTGTTAATACCTTCATTTTTAAGACATTCCACAAAATACAAATACAGCGGCTCTGCAATTTGGGGCTTTGCCGCGTTAATAAAATTAGGACGGCGACCGTGAGAAATATCGGCACAGAGGGTAAAATTTGATATAGCCAAAATTCCGCCGTCTATATCCTTTAACCCTAAATTCATCTTATCATTTTCGTCGCGAAAAACTCTGAGTCCCGCAATTTTTTTTGCCGCAAGCTCTGCCTCTTTTTTAGTATCACCGTCGCAAACTCCCAGCAATACCAAAAAACCGTCATCAATCTGACCGACGGTTTTTCCCTCACAGCTAACAGCGGCACTTTTAACTCTTTGAATAACTGCTTTCAAAACAATTTCTCCTTTAATTAACCGTTCTTGTCACATCAATTACACCTTCAATGCGCAAAATCAAGATGCGAAACGCTGTCTACAACTATCATTAAATCTATAAGAGAATTTCCGTTTGCAATAGCTCTTGCATTTACTGAATTTATCATAACATGCATTCCTGCAAGGGTTCCTGCAATATCTGCAAGCATACCGAAACGGTCGGTGCAAAGCACTGATATTGAGGATTTGAAGCTATCTCTGACAGCTATATCCCAATGAGCTTCTACCCATCTCTCAGGCTCATCACCGCGCGCAAGTGCGCTTACCGCATTGGGGCAGTCACATTTATGAACCGAAACACCGCTACCGCGCGTAATAAAGCCGACAATACCGTCGCCGGGCAAGGGATTGCAGCATTTGGCAAATTTGACAAGACAATCATCAATGCCGCTTATAATAACGCCGCCGTTTGAATGTTTATGCTCATTGCTTATCTCAACAACAGGCTCACTTCGTGCAGAAATTATCCGTTTATATTCATCACGCAAACGGGGTATAATTTTTGACAGCGACACACCACCGTAGCCGATAGCGGCATAAAAATCGTCCACCGATTGACAATGCTGACGCTCTGCAGCAGTTAATAAAAATTCTTCAAGCTCATCGCCTGTAAGATTTATTCCGTTACGCTTAAATTCCCGTTCGAGCTCATTTTTGCCCTCTTCGATATTTTCACTTCTACGTTCCTTCTTGAACCATTGCCTTATCTTATTTCTTGCTTCGCTCGTTCTGCACAGCTTAAGCCACGAACGGTTGGGACCGTGTCCTTCTGCATTGGTGGTAATGATTTCAACAATTTCTCCGTTACCGACCTTATAATCAAGACTTACAATCTTGCCGTTTACTTTGGCGCCAATCATTTTATTGCCGACCTGAGAATGAATGTTATAGGCAAAATCAATTACAGTAGAATTAATGGGAAGATTGATGACATCTCCACGTGGCGTAAAAACAAATACCTCGTCAATTGCAAGGTCGGTTTTGAGAGATTTTACAAAATCCTCTGCATCATCTGCGTCATTTTGCAATTCAAGCAGCTGTCTTACCCAAGCAAGGCGCTCTTCAAGGGAATCCTTACCGCTTATTCCGGCTTTATATTTCCAATGCGCCGCAATTCCGTATTCAGCAGTATAATGCATTTGCCAAGTGCGAATCTGCACCTCAAAGGGAACTCCCTCTTTGCCTAAAAGCGTAGAATGGAGTGACTGATACATATTAGGCTTCGGCGTTGAGATATAATCCTTAAATCTGCCGGGGATTGGATGCATCAAATCATGAAGCACACCTAAGACGTTATAACAATCGTTGACCGACTCTACAATAACTCTGATTGCATAAATATCGTAAATCTCGTCAAATTCCTTGCACTGAATATATACCTTTCTGTATATACCATAGACACTTTTAACGCGTCCCTCAATGTGCGCTTTTATTCCTGCCTCTTTCAGTCTTGCGCCTACCTTTTCCTTAATGCTTTCAAGAAATACCTGTCGGTCCTCTTTATGAGAATTAAGGTTTTCCTCAACTTCTTTATATGCAATAGGGTCAAGAACGCGCAGACATTTATCCTCTAATTCATCCTTAACGCGGCGCATACCAAGACGGTGCGCAAGAGGTGCGTAAATTTCCATGTTTTCATGAGCCTTATTAAGCCTTCTGACCTCACTTACACCCTCAATGGTACGCATATTATGCAGTCTGTCGGCAAGCTTGATAACAATAACTCTGATGTCCTTAGCCATAGCGATAAGCATTTTACGTATATTCTCTGCCTGCTGCTCTTCCCTTGTGGAATAAGGAATTTTTCCAAGCTTAGTCACGCCGTCTACAAGTTCAAAGACCTCTCTGCCGAAAACCTTGATAACGTCCTTATCCGTAACCTCGGTATCCTCAATTACGTCATGAAGAAGTCCAGCGACAATGCATGCCGTATCCATGCCGTATTCGGCAAGGATTATGGCAACAGACAGCGGGTGAGTTACATATGGCTCACCCGAATCGC
>CAYRPK010000114.1:0-5106 GCA_964426175.1 uncultured Eubacteriales bacterium
GATTAATTTATATGGAACGGATAAGGTTGTATCAACAGATGGGGCGTATGTAGGACTTTATACGAATAGCGGTGATGATGCACAACTTTGGTATATAGAGAAAGCTGGCAATTATTATACAATGCGTAATAAAGAATATACTACCTATTACATCTCAAGCTCATATCCGCGAAGACTAACTACTGTAGCAAGCGCCGCAAGCTTTGATGTTGAGCAACTTGATATCGTGTATGTAGTTAATTATTACGATGATCTATTCCTTTCAGATAAAGGCTCAGCAGATACTGCAGAAAGTTATATTAATACAATTTGTGATACGGTTGCCGAATATTATGCAAAAGTTTACGGAATCAATATAGTGGTTGACAATAATATTCAGCATTGTACAAGTGCAGGAGATTTGTATGGGCACAATACAACGAGTGACAACATGATGACGGTATTCAAACAACAAACTGCAGAAGCAACTGATTTGAATATTATACCTATTCTTTGGACGGGAGGAACTTATGATGTAAATTATGCGGGTGCAACGTATTACATCGATCTTAATCAGGGGGAAACATATCAAACTTCAAGAAGACGAATAGTTATGTTTGATAGTCGTAACTCTGCACATGATATTGAGTTTAGTTATCGCATTCTGACTCATGAATTAGGGCATGCTTTAGGTTCATGTGGTGTACCTACAGATGATGACGGACATAGTACGACCGAATATTGCATTATGCGCTATGGTACGGCAGAGTGGTACGTATACTTAGGCTATTTGATTGAAAACTATATACCTTATTTTTGTGACGAACACATTGGGATAATAAACGAGTGGATATCTGAAACACTTGCTCAGTATTGTGTTGAGAATTATTAATAAAAACACAAAAGGAGGAATACCAATGAAAAAACTGATTTCATTAGCATTAGCGGCATTAACCACGATAGCTTTTGTAACCAATGCAGGTGCGCTGTCCATGGTCGCGCCGTACAGTCATGCGCTCTATGTAACAGTATCGCCCAGTACAACAGTTGCTGAACTTGAAGCAAAAAAGATCTCAGCCGGAGACGATGTGGCAACCGGAGATATTATTATAAAAGATTACGGGACATATTCAGCAAGCTATACTGTGGTAATAAAAGGCGACATTACTGGCGACGGAGAGCTTAATTCGTCGGATTATATAAAAGTCCGCTATGGATTTCTCGGACTTTATGAGATGAGTGGAGTTGAAGCGGAGGCAGCTGATGTTAATGATGACAGCGATATTAATTCAACGGATTTTACTCAAATTCGCCGCCATTTTCTTAATACTTACGATATTCATGAAAATAAAGAGATTACGTATACAAATGAAAAATGGATGTCACTTATAGCAAATAACAGCGAATATGCAAGTGATTTGCGAACTGAAGTCACATACGACCGTCACAAAGAATGGTCTGAGGCATGGGAACAGGCGGAAGTCGAGGATGTTTCTATACATGCGCAGAAACTCAAAGAGAATAACAATATTGCCATGTATGTCGGGACATTTATGATGGACCCTCAAGAGGGACAGTTTAATTATACAGAAAATGAGGAATTTATCCGGAGAGTTGCCGAACTTTTTGCCTCACTTGAATTAGAGCAGTTAACCGATGAAGAATATAAAACATATGATAACAGTAAAATCTATAACACAGATAAAGACGGAATGGATATCTATTATGACCATATTAAAGCCGATATTAACTTCGTCGGCAATGAAATCTTGACGGGGTTTTGTATTGATTTGATAGAGAATGATCCCGACACTTTACAGGGTACGCTTGTTTTAAGTTATATGGATAATTATTATAAGATAACCAACCTTGATGAAGTGGGAGACGAGCTTTACGAAATATTAGCAATTATTGAAGTTGCTTTCTAAGGATTATTATACGTAGAAAAGGATATGCAGTCTGTTGCATATCCTTTTTTTGGTAAAAACCACCACAAAGAAGCGATGCAATTTATGCAAAAGGGCGAAATATTCAATTGCATGTTGACATGGTGAGGAATAGTGATTATACTATAACCATAGAACCGTCACTAACATGGCTTAACAGCAGTGAGCGAGTATATCCCGTCACGGTAGATCCGACCTTTACGGTAACGCCGAGTACAGGCTCGAGCAATGTATCAGTTGTAAACGGTGGAGTATATTATATCAGAAATAAGAATTACGGAACATATCTGGATGTTGACAATGGTAGTACTGCAAACTATACTGCAGTTTTGGGATATTCGCTTCACGCAGATACAAATCAGCAATGGAAGATAACGCAGCAGAGTGACGGATATTATACCTTTACACCTATGCATAATACAGCTGCAGCAATGGCATACAATGGAACCTCTAATAGCAGTACTGTGGTTACAGGTAATAATATAACTTCAAGCAGTTCGTCTTATTATAATTATACCCGTTGGTCGATAGTATCAAATGGAGACGGAACAGTCAGAATAGTTGCAAAGCTTTCAAATAACTCTACCTCAAAGGTACTTGATTTATCGGGCGGTTCAGGAACACAATTGCAGATTTACGATTGGACAGGTTCCGGCAACAGCAATCAAAAATGGTTTTTGGAAAAGGCTACTACAACGGGTGCTGTAGATGAGTATCGTCAGGTGAACGGCAAATCTACTAATTGTTTTGGATATGCTCTACGTGTGACAGAATTTATTTCATTAAGCACAATTGAACATACAGATGATTTTGAGAAAGTGACCAATAAAGTAGAAGCATATATAGAGAGCCGTGGTAGAGCCTGCAGACAAATTGAAGGAACCGGTGCAATGCTTCATTTGAACGAGTATATAATTGCTATGAGAGTTGCATATGATGATAACGATTTGTTTCTTGATTATCATTTTATGGAATTAACCACTGATGGATGGGCACACAAGCAGGGTCAAACGAATTCTGTTTTGCTCGGCAACATTAATCCTTCGACATACAGTTGGGATTCGGGAAACAGCGAGAATTATTATAACAGTGAAACAGTATATTTTGCAGTAATGGTATAGATGTGTTATTAATAAGGAGATGAATTGCAAATGAAAATGGGACGAATAATTAAAAGCGTTGTTTCTGTAGTATTGCTTCTGTCACTCGTTGGTTGTAGCGCGTTTTCGGGAGAACCAATTGCAATTCCCAATACCGAAAAGATGACTGACAATTCGGATGATATAGACAATATTATAACAACGGAATATGATGAGTCTTCATTGTTTTTCTTTTCGGCAAATTTCGGTTACCCCATATTAACGGATTGTTATAGCCAACGTGCAATTGAACAATTTGAAGGCGAATTTCCTGCCGAATGCTTGCGAAAAATGAGCGATGATTCGTTTTATGCAGTTTACAAAACAACACAGGGCGGTCTGTTTTATTTGTTTTATCGACTGTATGATGGTTATGCATTATTAGCTAATTGCATTTATTCAAAGGAAAAGCTGTCTTACTCAGATGTTAAGGATATCAAAGTGGGCGATGATACCTCAAAACTTGAAAATACTGTTTCTTTTGCTAAATCATTTTTGAGTTACGGTGCCGCAGAAAAAAATTCAAATACAGCACCGATTGCATATCCTATTCAATTAGGAGTTTTACTGACAGATGGTGTGATTTTCTTTGAAATAGAAAGAACGGAAAACAAGATAACAAATATTATCTATGAAAAAGATTTTGTAATCGAGCTTGATGTTGAAAATTCTTCCGAAGATGCCGATTATTCATTTAGTTACAAAATCCTCGATAAGGATAGAATTTAACCCTAACCGCAAGAAAGGATATGCAGTCTGTTGCATATCCTTTTCTTTTGGTAAAAACCACCACAGAACAACTGTGGTTAATGGGTTTCCGTCATTTGCATAAAATATTTTGCAATCATTTCGGGCGAGGTTTTCATGTCCTCTTTCATCCACCATCTGACTGTTTCGGCAAAGCTACCGACCAAGTGATTTAATAAAAAATCGCGTGGAACATCCGTTTTAAAATAAGAAATATGAGCTTCAAACATGGTGTAGAGATGCTCTTTAAAATATTTCATAAAAAGCTCACCGCTGTCAGAAAGCAGTATGCCCGAAAGATCCTGCTTATTCTCACGGATATGCCAAAGAGTATGCGAAAGCTTTGACTCTAAATCGTTATCCTTTCCCACCCACGGGCAGGGATCATTTTCAAAAATATGATAAAATATTTCGCCGCACAGTGCATTAAGAAGCAGATCTTTTGTCTCAAAATGAGCATAAAAGGTGCTTCTTCCTACGTCGGCTTCGTCTATAATCTCCTGAACTGTAATATGGTCATAGCGTTTCTTTTCCAAAAGGGAACGAAAGGCACGGAATATGGCCTTTCTTGATTTCTGCTGACGTCTGTCCAAACTAAGCATCCTTTCTTCCTGGAACATTTTTATAATTTTGTTCGATATCTTACAATGACAGAAATTTGCTTGTTGCTTCTGCACTCCTGCTCCCGTATAATATAACCAAACAAAGTGTTCCGTAATGAATTGATTATACGATAGTTCGACTGCCGTGTCAATTAGAAAAAGGAGAGAAATGAAAATGCTGAAACGCACAATAGACTTTCTGGAAGGTCTGACATCGACCCTGATAGGCGGTGTATTTTTAATAGCAAGCTTAATTTTGCCTATGTTGGGGGTAGAAATTCCCATATATCTTGACCCTGCATGGATATCAATAATTCTTTCGGGAATGCCGCTTGTATATAAAGCGGTAAAGAAGTTGATTTTTAATAAAGGAATTAGCAGAATTTCCTCTGCGCTTTTGATTTCAGTTGCTATGATAGCGTCAATCGCCATAGGAGATGTATTTGCCGCAGGTGAGATTGCTTTTATTATGGCTATCGGTGAGATTTTGGAGGATAAGACTACCGCCCGTGCGAAAAGAGGACTGAAAAAGCTTATCGGCTTAGCTCCGACAAAAGGCAGACGCATCACAGGTGACAGAGAAGAAATGATTTCCGCAGAGGAAATTAAAGTTGGGGATATACTGCGTATTCTTCCGGGTGAGATGGTTCCTGTTGACGGTGAAATAATAAGCGGAGAAACAAGCATCGACCA
>CAYRPK010000115.1:0-5044 GCA_964426175.1 uncultured Eubacteriales bacterium
AACAGTCCTCTCGGCATTTGTTATATTTGTAATTCTGATGATACTCATAATGATGATTGCGAAATTTACAACAGGACTTTCATATCTTGCAGGTGTTGGCAAAATTAACCGTGTTTTCGGATTTCTTTTCGGAGTTATCAAAGGTGCGGTTGTAATATTATTTATAAGCGTAATGATAAATTACATAACTCCGTATATTACCGAGCCGTTAAGCTTGGACAAAGATAACCCATATGAAAACACATATGTGTATAAATATATTGACGAGTATAATCCACTGATTAAAATTCTTCCTGATGAAATTGAAGGATAATGACTAACGGAGACAGTTAAATGAAGAAGCAATTTTCAATACCTAATGTTCTATCAGTAATAAGGCTGATTTTTGTCGGACTTTTTGTGGCGGCATTTTTTAAATATGACAGCATGATGCCTGCGGGCATTATAGCACTTATAGCCGCATTGACTGATGTTGCAGACGGATATATTGCAAGAAAATTCAATATGATAACTGACCTTGGAATGATACTTGATCCCCTTGCCGATAAACTTATTCAGGCGGCAATATGCATGTGTATCGGCTACAAATATAATCTTATAATCATACCGTTTATATTTATTCTTAAAGAAACACTTATGATAATCGGAGGTATGTATATAATCAAATCGGGGAAAAAGGTACCGCCCTCAAGGTGGTATGGAAAGCTTGCAAGCTTGGTGTTTTTTACAATAACAATAGCAATAATGGTTTTTGATTATTGGATAAAAAAGGCAACTGCCATAATTCTTTTGCTTATAGCAGCGGTTTTTATGCTTTTTGCATTAGCTTTGTATATAATAAGATTTTTTAAAATAAATAGTAATGCTGTGGACAACAGATAGAGAAAGGAAGGATGACAAAAATGCTTTGCAGCAGATGTAAAAAAAGACCTGCGGTGATATTTATATCCAAGTCTGACGGAACTAACAGTGTCAACGAAGGACTTTGTCTTAAATGTGCAAAGGAGCTTAATATTAAGCCTATTAACGATGCAATGGATAAGATGGGTATCAGCGAGGAGCAGCTCGACGCATTGGAAAATGAAATGATGGACATGATGGACATAAGTGAAATGGAAGATGCTGACGGTGACGGAGATATGGGACGCACTGCCGCTTTTCCTTTTATGCAAAACATTTTCGGCGGTATGATGCCGAAAAAGGATGAAGATGAAAAGGAGAACAGCGACGGTAAGAAGGCTGGAAAAGAAAAAAAAGAAAAAAATAAAAAATTTAAATTTTTGGGTACGTATTGCGTAAATCTTAATGCAAAAGTCAAAGAAGGAAAGACCGACCGCATCATCGGCAGAGATAAGGAGATTGAACGTACCATACAGATTCTTTGCAGAAGAAGTAAGAATAATCCTTGCCTTATCGGTGAACCCGGCGTTGGTAAGACGGCAATTGCAGAGGGTATTGCCGCAAGAATTGTAAGCGGTCAGGTTCCCGTCAGAATGCTCGACAGCGAGATTTATCTTCTTGATCTTGCCGCCCTTGTTGCAGGAACTCAGTTCAGAGGTCAGTTTGAAAGCAGAATTAAAGGACTCGTTGAAGAAATCAAGCAGGTAGGTAATGTTATTCTCTTTATTGATGAGGTGCATAATCTTGTAGGAGCAGGTGATGCCGAAGGCTCAATGAATGCGGCTAATATATTAAAGCCTTCTCTTTCAAGAGGCGAAATTCAGGTTATTGGTGCCACTACCTTTGAGGAATACAGGAAATATATCGAAAAGGATGCTGCATTGGAGCGCAGATTTCAGCCTGTTAAGGTTGAAGAACCCTCCGTTTCGGATACCATTGATATGCTTATCGGCATTAAGGATTACTATGAGAATTTCCATAATGTCAGAATTTCGGATGCAATTATAGCTAAAATTGTATCTCTTTCGGAAAGATATATAACAGACCGTTTTCTTCCTGATAAAGCTATAGATTTGCTTGATGAAGCCTCTACTTGCTGTTCGCTTAGAAATCAGGCGGCAGAGGATGTTGCAGGCAAAAAACGTGAATTAAAGAAAATTCAGGAGGAACGCAGTCAAACCGAGCATATAATTGAAGAACAGACGGATATGGAAGCAAGCGAAAGTCAGGAGCTCTTCGCTCGCGCGGCTCAGCTTAAGGCTGACGAATGTCGAGTAACAGAGGAGATTGCCAAGTACAGTGACAGCGACCTTATTGTCGAGGTAACTCTTGCGGATGCGGCAAAAGTGATAGAACTGTGGACGGGTATCCCTGCAGCACAGGTTCAGGAAAAGGAGCTTGCAAAGCTTTCGGGTATTGAGGAGGCAGTAAAGAAACGCCTTGTCGGTCAGGATGAGGCGGTGGATGCTGTTGCTGCGGCAGTGAGAAGAAACAGAGTTCGTCTGACAAAAACAGGACGTCCGGCGTCATTCATATTTGTTGGTCCTACGGGTGTAGGAAAAACTGAGCTTGTCAAGGTGTTGGCACAGACGCTGTTTGATACTCCTGACGCGCTTATCAGATTTGATATGTCGGAATTTATGGAAAAGCATGCGGTATCGCGACTTATAGGCTCTCCTCCGGGATATGTCGGTTATGACGAAGCAGGACAACTAACGGAAAAAATCCGTCGCAAGCCGTATTCGGTAGTTCTTTTTGATGAAATTGAAAAGGCGCATCCCGACGTGATGAATATTTTACTTCAGATACTTGATGACGGACGTATTACCGATGCGCACGGAAGAACGGTTAATTTTGAGAATACCGTCATAGTAATGACATCAAATGCAGGAAGCCAAAATCGTGAGGGTGCTATGGGCTTTGGCAGAACGGCCGAGGCGGTATCAAAGGACAAAGCAATTAAAGGATTAAAAGAATTTTTGCGTCCCGAATTTTTGGGTAGGGTGGATGAAGTTGTAGTTTTCAGAAGTTTGGATGATGAAGACTTTGTAGCCATTGCAAAAATTATGCTTGACGATATGATGGTTGAAGCCAAGGACAAGGGTATTCTTGCAAGCTATGATGAAGCGGCGGTTAAATTAATTGTGGATATTGCCTGCAAGGATAAATCAGGCGGAGCCAGAGAAATCAGACATACTATCCGAAAGCAGGTTGAAGATAAACTTGCAGAAGTCATTGTGCAAAATGAAAATAGAGCATTTTCGGCGGTAATAACTGCTGAGAATGGAAAAATTATCCTTAAATAAAGGAAGCTGATGCTTGTGTCAAAAGTTTTTTTAAAGCGTATTGCGGCAGTCCTTACGGCAACTGCAGTATGCACGCAGTTATTATTGGTGGCTTCGGCAACAGATAATATTGAAGAAGAACCGCTGTTAACTGTGGCATGCTTAAGTGACCTTTGCATTGGAGTAAATTATGATACCGAAATCTCCGAAATTATTGCAAATATCGAGAAAGACATTACTCCCGATGTTATGCTCTTTTCAGGTGATATTACAGCAGATGTGCAAATGACGTCGGATGAAGTTGAACAGATAATGAAACTGCTTGGAGATGACAGCGATTCGGTTACTAAAAATTCTGTTTTTGCAGTTGGCAATGAGGATTATTACGCCGGCGAGGCAGAGGGTTACAATTCCGCAGATTTTTATGATAAGCTAATGGCAAAAAATTTAGGTCGTCTTTCCGATGCTGATTGTTATACCGAGACGTACAAGGGTAAAGAATATATTCTTGCATATTACTATAAGCTCGAAGGCTACGATTTTTTTGTACTAAACCCGTCGCCGAGAGATATGCAGGGAAATTCCAAAGAATATAATTTTACATACACCTCCGGAACGCTTACTTGGCTGTCAAATAAAATGAGCGAGGTTGATATCAGCGGAGAACAGCTGATGTTTTTGCTTGCACATTTTCCACTTGGGGATACTAACGGCCTTACGAGTAACGGCGTATTGCTTCCCGATTGTACCAATGAATTGAGAAGCATTTGTGCTACTCATGCGAATTTGATTTATCTTTACGGTAATGATAGTACTTCTTACGAGACAACGGATAAGCGTGTAACCGAGTATACAGTTGACGGTAAAAAATTAGTTACAACGGAAAGTGTCTCCTCCAATATACCGTTAAGCTCAATGTGGACACTTCGCTCAACAAAAGGCGGTATGCAGATAATTAACTGTGCTACGGGACTGTATTTAAATGAAAATCTTGAACCCTCAGGTGAAGAAACCGTTTGGCATATGGATTTCATTGATAATATTGCATACATTACACTTTCTGAGGGAGTTGGACTGAGCATTGATGAAAATACGGGCGTTTTTTCTGTAGGCAAACCGTCGCCGCTTGAAGTGTATTGCTTGACTACTGATGACTATACCGATTCAAGACTCACCTGTGTTGAGGAGTTTTACGATAATTATGACCACTTAATTGTGGGTGCATCGGGAATGATGATGACAAATACCCCCGGAGAAAACGCAGGAACACTTAAATCGGAAAGGGTTAGCATTTCAAATTCCCGTGCTGCAGCGGTATCATATAAACAGGCAAAAAGCGGAGAGATAGGGTTTGTTTCCTGCTATACGGGAAGTCTTAACGGAGACAATAAACAAGTTCTTGTGATAGATTTATACAGCGATAGGAGCGTATTTAAGCTTGTTGACCCCACCGGACAAAGCGATGCAAAAGAGTATATTAAGTATCATACCGTTCTTAATAAAAAGAAATTAACTCTTTCGGGATATTCTGAAGAAAAAGAAAAGAGAAACGATTTCCTAATTAATATCGGTAAAGTCGCGGCTGTTGGATTGGGTATAGGAATAGTTGTTGATGTGGCTGCTGTAATGCTTCTGAATGCTAAAAAGAAACGTAGAGCTTAAGCTTGCTAAAAAAATAATAAAAGCCGTGTCGAATGTGTCGACACGGCTTTTACTGTGCTTAGTTATGCGCTTAATCCATCATTAACGCAACGAGTCAAAGTATCTGTGTAATAAGTTGTACCGTTTGCAATGTAATATCCGCGAACTGTATATTTGCAAGAGAAGTCACTGATTCCTGTAATGGTAGTGGTGGTGAA
>CAYRPK010000116.1:0-5037 GCA_964426175.1 uncultured Eubacteriales bacterium
ATCGGTGCAATATACGGTAGAACCCGAGGGAATTGCATAAGATGAAGCTTCTCCGCTAACGGTAAAGCTCGTTTCACCGTCGATAACGTATCTGTATGCAAAGGAATCATCTGCAACATTAACGATAAGCTTTAAGGTCTTGCCGCCTTTCGAATATTCGATAGTAGTTTCAAGCGCATTTTCGCTGTAATATTCAGCCTTACCCGAATGCATGTAGTATTCTTCTTTAACCTTTACAGTCGAGAAGGATACAAATTCAAGACCACTTCTGAAATCTCCGATAGAGGTATTGATACCCATATCAGACTGATTGATAACGATCTCATCACCGTATGCTACTGCATATTTAAGTGCGCCTGTATCGGAAAGAACAATCTCAGCTTTTATGTTGCCGTCGGGAGAAAACATTGTAATACCACCGCCTGCAACATAAACGGAAGTGGTAAGGCTACCTTTATTCTCGCCGACTTCATAAGCAGCGGTGATAACAGCGCTGCCGCTTGCTACTGCAGTTACAACACCTGTTGCAGCATCAACGGAAGCAATAGAAGCATCAGAAGAAGAATAGGTAACGCCTCCGATGGCTTCTAAAGCAGCAGAATTCTCACCATCAACGGAAACAACATCAAGGTCAGTAATTTCGCCTACATTAAGCCAGCTTTTACCATTGTTTACTAAAGCATATTCGGTGTTGGTAAATACTATATCGTTGCTCTTGCCGATTTTAGCGTCAGCCCAATCTGCATGACCAAAGTTGATATTGCTTGCTGTAGCGGAAAGCTTTAACTCTTCAGCACCGGTAATATCAACCGTGATCCTTTGAGCAGCGTCCGAGGTTTTGATATTGTCTGTAGTAATAACGATTTCGCCATCAACACTTACACTGAAAACACCTGTTCCAACGTCGGGCAAACATTCAGCGTCAAAACCAACATAGCAATCAAAGACATTATAGCCATTTGCCGTGTATTCGGTAATGTCATAGGTTATAACAGAATTACAATGGGTACCAATACCCTTTTCGTAAACGACTTCATCACCGTTTTCATCCAAAAGGGTGATGGGGTTCCCATCTACCGACTTGTCATAACCGATGCTTCCCCAACCGAGCGTTGCGGAAACGGGGGTGAGATCTGAAAGATACGTCTGCTCATCAAGAGTAAACGCCGATACTGATGATATAAGCGAGGTAACGACCAACGCAGAAGCCGTCAGCATTGCTGCAAATCTCTTCATAAAATGACCATTCCTTTCTTTTTTCGGGAAAAGAACTTCCCTTAATACATTAATTATATATTAGCATACATTAGACAAATTTCAATAGCCGTAAGTGTGAAAAATATGTCAAAAAGTAACTAAGAAATATTGCAAATTACCATATTATTTGATATAATATTTTTATTGGAGGTGAGCCTCTTGCCACAAACTGACATATTTATTGAAAATCGGCACTTTCATGAGCTCAATCCCCTTATTTTCGGCAGTCATGACTGTCCTCCGTATCATAGCTTTGGATTTGCCGAGCGCTCCTTTTGCCTCATTCATTATGTTGTTTCGGGTAAAGGAAAATATATCCTTGATGACACGGAATATTCAGTAAATGCCGGTCAAATTTTCATCATTCCTGCTGAGCGTATGACTAAATATTATACCGAAGACGAGCCCTGGACATATATCTGGATTGGCTTTGACGGTTCTCTTTCAAGTAGCTTTTACCGTCTTCCTCCTGTCATGAATCTTAATTCTGATATATTTCATCAGATGTTCGATGGAGTTTCGGGTAATATTTTAAAAGAAGAGTTTCTGACAGGTAAGCTTTATGAGCTCTATTCCATGCTTTTTTCGGATAATAAAACTGTTTCTTCCAGCTATACCCAAGCTGTTATCAATTATATAGATAACAACTATATGTCAGATATTTCCGTAGAAGCCATTGCCTGCGGAATGAACCTTGACCGACGGTATCTCTCACGTATTTTCAAGCGCGATACGGGTAAAACCATCCGCGATTTTATACTTGAAGTGCGTATGTCCCGCGCTACTCATCTTTTATCTGAGGGACATTCCGTGCGCGAAACTGCCGCATTAGTGGGTTATTCCGACCAATTTGTCTTTTCTAAGGCATATAAAAAGGTATTTAACGTATCACCTCAAAAAGTAAAGCGTCGTAAATAAATTCACAAAAAGATGTTGAAAGGCGTCAGTCCATATTGTATCATATAAAAAATTGAGTTTCGGAAGGATGATTTTTATGCTCGATAATTTTTGGGCACATTTTAAAAGCGGTACCGATATCCGCGGAGTTGCGGTTGACGGCATTGAGGGTGAACCTCTCGATATGACCGACGAGGTCATTGATACCATTATTTCAGCCTTTGTTGTTCAGCTTTCAAATAAATCAAAAAAAGCCGCAGACAAGCTTAAAATTTCCGTCGGCAGAGACAGCCGCATTTCGGGCGAAAGACTCAGAAATGCCGCCGTTAATGCCATGCTTAAAGCAGGTGCAACTGTCCTTGACTGTTCGCTTGCATCTACTCCTGCCATGTTTATGACGACCGTACTCGAAGGCTGTGACGGTGCTGTGCAGATAACGGCAAGCCATCACCCTTATCACAGAAACGGGCTTAAATTCTTCCTCCCGACAGGTGGATATGAGGGCAGTGACATAACCGAGCTTTTAGAGATGGCGGCAGTCGGAAAAAAAGCACCCGACGCAGAGGGCACGCTTATCTGTACGGATTTTATGAGCCGTTATGCTCATGAGCTTAGAAATATGATAATCGAAGGCGTCAATGCCAAGGAGCGAGAAATGCCGCTCAGGGGCTTTCATATCGTTGTTGATGCAGGCAACGGCGTCGGCGGATTTTATGCTGAAAAGGTACTCGCACCTTTGGGTGCAGATATCTCCGGCAGTCAGTTTTTAGAGCCTGACGGATATTTCCCCAACCATATCCCCAATCCCGAAAATAAAGATGCTATGGCGGCTATATGCGACGCAACTCTCAAAAGTGGCGCTGACCTCGGCGTAATTTTTGATACCGACGTTGACCGCGCAGGCTGTGTTGCGGCAGACGGAAAAGAAATTAACCGCAATCGCTTAGTCGCGCTTGCTTCTGCAATTGCGCTTGAAAACTGCCCCGGCGGAACTATCGTTACCGATTCCGTAACCTCAGACGGACTTAAGGTCTTCATTGAAGAAACGCTCGGCGGTAAGCATCGTCGCTTTAAGCGCGGATATAAGAATGTTATCAACGAATCTATCCGCCTTAATAATGAAGGCATCGTCTCCCCTCTCGCCATAGAAACATCAGGTCATGCGGCACTCAAAGAAAATTATTTCCTCGATGACGGCGCATATCTCATAACTAAGATAATCATAAAGGCCGCAAAGCTCAAAGCCGCAGGCAGCTCGATAGATGAGCTTATATCTTCCCTTGCCGAACCCCTTGAAACAGCCGAGATTCGCTTTAACATCAAGACAGCTGATTTCAAGACATACGGCAATGACGTACTTATTAAGCTTGAAGCCTTTGCAAAGGATAATGGCTTTACAGTTGCCGATGACAGCTGTGAGGGCGTCAGAATATCCTTTAACAAAGAAAACGGTGACGGATGGCTGCTTTTAAGGCTTTCAGTCCACGACCCTGTTATGCCCATGAATATCGAAAGTAATACCCCCTGCGGTTGCAAGGTCATTGCAAAGCAGATTGATGAATTCATACACAGCTTTGATGCTCTTGATACATCAGCATTTGATAAGTTTTTAGGATAAATATAAATTAAGCTCTGAGCTCTGTTTTATATTGCAAAAAAGGTTACCTGATGCGGCGGCGGAACTAAAATAACCCCGGATATCTCGCGATATCCGGGGTTTTAAATACTTATATCAGTCCAAAGGCTTCATCGTCGTGAGCCTCGAAAGTTAATCGACACAACTCTTCACAAGTCTCCGTAACCCCCTATTTTACAGGGTTCTTCATAACTGCGTTTTACGCAAATCTTCATAAGTGTTCATACGGCCTGTTTTAATTGGCGTAAGATTTGGCGTAAATTGGCGTAAGCAAAATTATTGACCGAAGCAGCTGTCAAGCCCTTCAAATTCCTTCTGCTTCAGTTCTTGGGTCACGTCGACATAAATATCCATCGTGAAGCTGGCGTTGGTGTGCCCGAGGATATCATTGAAAATAGAGGTTACCATATGACAAATTATATAAGGTCTGTTTTTATTTTATCTTCTTTCCGTCGGAAAAGGCGTTACCAACCTTTTCACCCAATTTAATATAAGTGTGGTGAACACTGTCATATGTGATAGCCTCAAGCTTTACAGGATCAATCTGTCCGTCATCACCCAAAACCGATTCGTCCGCAGAAACATTTACTATCTCGCCGACACAAATACCGTCCTCATTAAATTTTAAAAGTTTACATTCAATAGTCATGGAAAACTCGTTGATAATAGGCGCATTTACAAACGCTGATTTTACGGTTGTAAGTCCGGCCTTTTCCATTTTATCCGCAACCTTATTTCCCGAAACGATGCCGACATAATCAGCCTCAGTCACATGCTTAGCATCGGCAATGCTTACTGTGAAAGCCTTACTCTCTAAGATATTTTTCGTTGTTTTGTGGTCATCGGCAAGACATACCATAAGCTGATTGGTATCATAAATTCCTCCCCACGCTGCGTTCATGCAACAAGGTTTGCCGCTTTCATCATAAGCCGCAACAATAAATACCGGCATAGGATATGCCCAAGTTTTTACGCCAAAGTCTTTTCGCATATAAAATTACCTCACTTTTTATTTGTGAGGTAATTATAACATATATAAAACACTATTTCAATTATACAATCCTTTTGCCTCTCTTTAATGATAAAAAGGCCGTAGAGAGTTTTTTCTCCCTACAGCCTTTATCAATTCAGTCGTGAAAAAGCTTTGCTGAAACAAGAGCATAACGCGAGAGACAGCGCTCGCTCTTTCCGTCCTTCCAACCTGACAGCTCAAAATTACCTGGGCCGACGCCAAGGGGCTCTTCATC
>CAYRPK010000117.1:0-5020 GCA_964426175.1 uncultured Eubacteriales bacterium
CCGTACCTTCCGTTCCATTCGTCAAGACAATAGTCGCCTTAACCACCTGACCTCTGATAGGATCAGGAACACCCGTTACTGCACACTCCAAAACATAGGGTAACTCCATTATAACGCTTTCAATCTCAAAGGGACCGATGCGGTAACCCGAGGATTTGATGAGGTCATCAACACGTCCTACATACCAAAAATGACCATCCTCATCGCGCCAAGCCGTATCACCTGTGCGGTAGATACCCGTTTCACCTGCCTCAAAATTCTTTTCGCCGTGGGCATAATATCCGTTAAAGAGTCCGCAGGGTGCTTTTTTATCTTTAAGATAAGCAACAATTTCACCCGTTTCGCCCGTCTGACAGCTATTTCCGTCTGCATCAATAATATCAACATCATAAAGAGGGCTGGGTTTACCCATTGAGCCGGGCTTGGGATTCATTCCCACAAAGTTTGCAACAGTCAGTGTAGTTTCAGTCTGTCCGAAGCCCTCCATAAGCTTAAGTCCCGTTGCCGCTTTCCACTGTTCAAAAACCTCAGGATTTAATGCTTCGCCTGCGATGGTCGCATGCTTGATGCTTGATAAGTCATACTTTGAAAGGTCTTCTTTAATAAAGAAGCGATACATGGTAGGTGGTGCACAGAATGTAGTAATATTATATTTTGCAAACATAGGCAAAATATCGTGCGCATCGAATTTATCGAAATCATATACAAATATAGCTGTTTCGTTCATCCACTGACCGTAGAGCTTACCCCAAAGAGCCTTACCCCAACCCGTATCCGAAATAGTAAGATGAATTCCGTTGGGGTCAACGTTATGCCAATATTTTGCAGTCAGGAAATGGCCTAACGCATATTTGTAATTGTGAGTTGCACTCTTAGGCTGACCGGTAGTGCCTGATGTAAAGAGCATAAGCATATCATCACTGCCGCAGGGAGAGTCAGGCTTTCTTTCAAAGTTATCCTCAAACTTCTCGATTTCGCTGTCAAAATCAAGCCACCCTTCTCTCGCTTCACCGACAATGATTTTATGCTCAAGACGAGGGCTATTTTCTGCCGCAAGCTCTGCCTGATGTGCAGTATCTCCGTCGGAAGTACATACAATCGCTTTAACATCGGCGGTATCAAATCTGTAGATGAAATCGTGTTCAACGAGCATGTTCGATGCAGGGATAGCAACCGCGCCTATTTTATGCAGGGCAAGCATAGAGAACCAAAATTGACGGTGACGCTTTAAAACAAGCATAACCTTATCGCCTTTTTTAATACCTAATGATACAAAGAAATTGGCTGTTTTATCACAATAAGCCTTCATTTCGGCAAATGTATATCTATGCTCAACGTGGTCTCTTGAAACATGAAGCATACAAAGCTTATCAGGACATTTCTTTGCAAGCTCATCAACAATATCGAAGGAAAAATTAAATTTCTCCTCATTCATAAATTCAATGGAATTAACGACACCCTGAGCATCAACAGTGGTTTTAATAAACTTATCTGCAACAGGATTTTCAATGCCGGCTGCGTCAAAATTAGTTACTGCGACAGTATCGTTTTCCTGCTTTATCATGGTAGGTTCGCTACTATTCTCGCCGGGATTCATAACAATAGCATACATTTCAAGGTCACTGCCATCAGTAGCAATCATACCGTGAGGGGTTGAGCTTTCATAATAGATACTGTCACCCTCATTGAGAGTTTCATAATTTCCGTCAATTTTAAATTTGGCACTACCGCGAAGAATTATATCAAGCTCCTGTCCTGCATGGGTGGAAAGCTTAATATCGTTCTTATCATCTGCCGCCTTGTCGTAAGGGATACGAACAAGAAACGGTTCTGCGATTTTTTCTTTAAAATAGGGTGCCAAGCGGTTATATGAAAAGCCCGCTCTTCTGACAATCGGCTGTCCTTGACCAGCGCGGGTCAAAGTATAAGTTGACAGTGCAGGGCTCTGACCTTCCAAAAGGTCGGTAATTTCAACCCCGCATGCTTTTGCACACTTATAAATAAAGGTAAAGCTGAAATCTTTTTCACCTGTAAGGTATCCGCGTAATTCTTCAAGTGTTACGTCAGTTTTTTGGGCAAGCTCCGTTTCAGACATTCCAACATCCTCTCTGACGGCCTTAATTCGGCTTGCCACCTCTTTGATTTTAAGTTCTAATTGGTTTTCCGACACTTTGCTCACTCCTTTTAAAAAATAATAATTTATTATATGCTTCTAAAGCCTATTTGTCAACAGAATTTTTAACTTCAGCAAGTTTCTTCTGACGGCGTTGCTTAACCTCATCGGGTATAGGTGCGATTTCACCGGCGGCAGTAAGAGCTTGCCTTGTCAGAACTGGACCGAATAACTCATAAATAAGCACTGCAAAAAGTGTTATATTACGGATAAGCGCACCCTGTTCACCTAACTGCATTGCAGTTGCACACATACCAAGCGCTACTCCTGCCTGGGGCAGAAGAGTTATACCGAGATATTTGCAAATCTGCGGTGCACAGTGCGTCATTTTTGCACTGAAAAATGCGCCCGTGTATTTTCCTAATGAACGGAAAATAATATAAATTACACCAATAACCACTATCGCCCAATCAGCAAATACGTTGAGCTCAAGTTCTGCGCCGCTGATAACAAAAAAGAGTGCAAAAAGAGGCGAGGTCCACTTATCAGCCGCACCCATTAAATCGTGGGACAGCGGACATGTATTGCAAAATACCGTTCCCAGCATCATACACACTAAAAGCGAAGAGAACTGTATATGTACTACGCCGATATTAAAATCTATCATAGAAAGTGATGCAGTAAGAAGAACAAAGGCAATGGTTAAATTGAGGCGGTTAGTATTGGAATTGAAAAGTTTTTCTAACTGAGTTAACCCCCAACCCATCACTGCGCCTAATGCCAAAGAGCATACTATTTCTATTATGGGATTAAGTATGATTGATATTAGATCCACCGTGCCGCTTACTAAGGTCTTTGCTATACCAAAGCAGACGGCAAAAACCACCAAACCGACAGCATCATCCAATGCAACAATCGGAAGCAAGAGCTTTGTTAAGGGACCCTTTGCCTTATATTGGCGAACTACCATCAAGGTTGCCGCAGGCGCGGTAGCGGTAGCAATTGCACCAAGGGTTAAAAGCTGAGGTACAGTTAATTTGTCCGGCATGATGAGATGCATTACAAACAATGCCAAATCAACAAGCAGCGTTGCAACAAGCGCCTGAAAAACACCTATGACAAATGCTTGCTTTCCCGTCTTTTTTAAATCGCTAAGCCGGAATTCATTACCAATAGAAAAGGCGATAAAACCGAGTGCAACTTCGGAAATAAGCGAAAGCTTCTCAATTCCGTCAGCAGAATTAAATCCTAACCCATCTATACCCAATGCGCCCAAGCAATATGGACCTACAAGCACACCTGCAATGAGATATGCAGTAACTGACGGTAATTTTAAGGGCTTAAAAAAGCGTGTCATTATAAGTCCCGTAAATAAAGCAACGGAAATTGACAAAAGAGTGCCCAACGATAACATCTTCTTTCATGAATTTTATCTATGGTATTATATTCCTTTGGAAGTAAAATTGCAAGAAAACAAAATATTAATTTATGTACTATGCAACCATATATGTGTTCTAATTATTTTTAAGCTCATTTATTCGGAATATAAATGTATTTATTTGGTTTGACTTTATTTTAAAAATATGGTATTATCAGCCGCAGGGGGGATAAGCTTGAAAGAACATTTTACTGATAAACACAAAAAAGCAGTCAGCATTTTTTCTGTAATACTTTTTATCCTCTTCTGTATAGCTGTTATGTGGTTCATCGGCCGCCCTATGCTGCGATTAGCGAGAGATAAGGTTGCTTTTCACAATTGGATTAATTCCTACGGAATATGGGGTAAACTGATTTTTATCGGTATGATTATTTTGCAAGTCATAGTTGCGCTCATTCCCGGCGAACCTTTGGAATTGGGCGGTGGATATGCTTTCGGCGCAATGCATGGGACGATTTTGACTCTTATCGGAGTGGTACTTGGAAGTATAACAGTATTTCTTTTAGTCCGGCGATTCGGCGTAAAGCTTGTTGAAGCATTTTTCTCAGTAGAAAAAATCAACTCCATGAAATTTTTGCAAAACAGTAAGAAACGCGATACACTTTTCTTTGTAATAATGATAATTCCGGGAACTCCCAAGGACCTGCTTACCTATGTTGCAGGCATAACAAATATGAAGCTGACCACATGGCTGATGATAGCAACTTTAGGGCGAGTGCCCTCAGTTATTACCTCAACCTTCGGCGGTGCGGCAGTTGCTGACGGAAATTATGTTTTAGCCGCGGTAATTTTCGCCGTGACTATCATTATAAGTGCAATAGGATTTTTCTTCTATATGAAGCTAAGTAATAAAACCCATAATTCAAATTCATAGTGGTGATACCATGCAATTTACTTCATACGAATTTTTGATTCTTGCTCCCTTATTTTATATTGTTTATTTTCTTCTTAATAAACTGAATAACCGTACATACGCAAAGTTCTGGACTATTGCAGTATCGTTTTTTATAGTGGGTTTTGCCGATATTGCTTGCGCCGTAATACTCGCAGTCTCGGTCTTATTTAACTTTATTGCAGGAAGAATAATGCTTAAATCAGGCAAACGCTTAGGCAAAGCAGTAATGATATCTGCAATCGTTGCCGACATTGCGCTTCTTGGCTATTTTAAATACACTAATTTCTTTTTAAATACGGTAAATAAGGTAGTGGGAACGCAGTTTGATATGCTAAATATCATATTGCCGCTGGGTATCAGTTTTTATGTCTTTCAGGAAATTGTCTACCTGAAGGACACTTACGAAGGCAAGTCCGATAAGTATTCTTTTGTGGATTTTACGCTATATCTTATATATTTCCCCAAGGTCGTGTCGGGACCTCTTGTTAAGCACAATGATATCATAGGTCAGTTTAATGATGCTTCCACACGTCATATTAATTGGGAGAATATCGCAAAAGGCTTCTTTTTGTTC
>CAYRPK010000118.1:0-4990 GCA_964426175.1 uncultured Eubacteriales bacterium
CATTTCTGAAACAACGGAAGCAGAAAAAATACCGATGGGCACGGCAATCGCCAAAACACACATTATTACGCTAAACAGAGTTGCGACAAGCATATTCTTTGTAAATCCCTCTGAATTTACATCTCCGAAATAAACTAGAAAAATTACGGCATATGAAAGCGCCGAAAGTACATCTGTTGACGCAAGCATAACTCCTCCCGTATCAAGAGTGGAAACAGGTAAAAGATTATCAAAATCCATCTGCGGCAGCATAACTACGGCACTTAAAATAAAAATAACCGCAAGTGCATAGAAAAATATTGAGCCCGTTCGTATTATGACGGTGGGACCGAAACGCAGAGCAAAGCCTACGCACGCAAGCATTACTGCTACAAACGCCGCACTTGATGTATCAAAAAACACTGTGGTTGCCATGCGCTCGCCGAATTGACGCAAATAATATGCCGAAAGCAGAAAGAACCATACTGCATACAAAATATTGACTGCGGTACCCACTACCCTACCAAAAACTTCCCCGCAAATCTCGGCAAGATTTTTTCCCTGATTTTGCTTTATTATAAATCTCAGCACAAATATTTCGCCAATAAAAAAAATACCTGCCACGATAGGTGACACCCACGCCGCACTTTGTGCATCCTCGGCGGTATGGCGTGCTATTACACGGGTGAAAGGCACCATCAGCATAATCAGATATATTAGCGTAAGATTCTTAATTTTAAGATTATTAGCGATAAAATTCGTCTGCTCCGTTTTAAGCCACTCCTTATTTAATGAAAAACATATAATAGATTCCTGCCGATATACCTACACCAGCCGCAATAATACAATAAATTATCGTTTCTTTTTTTAATCTGCCGATTATTAGTGGAGGTAAGTCCGAAAACAGAAAAATTGCAAATACGATGTAAAAAAATAGCATCATTTCACCTCGTTTAGCTCTTTTGCATCACATATAAATTGGTTATTGCAGGTGTCACTGTAACGCTGACCTCCATAACCTCATAAAGTACCTTTGAGTCAAGCTTTATATCCTCAAACTTATACGGATGATTTTTAGAAAATTTATTTACAAATCCAAACACATCAATACCTGCATTTTTCGTAAAATCAATTAACTGCTTTGCATTGTTTTCAAGCATACTTTTCATCTCTTTTTTGCATTTCTCCACCAACTCATCCCCAATAGCCTCACTGCCGCCGCTCTTATCAAATTGCTCAGCTATTCCGCAGGTTATATTGAGATTTACCTCTGCTCTAGGCAAAGCTCCGTTGTCTGAAAATTTGATTTGAGTTTCCGTTGTGATTATTTCCATAGACACTTTTACTTGATTATCAGTCTCTACCGTCAGCGAACCTATGCGATAATTACCGTCAAGCAGCCCGTATATGTCGGCCGCTTCATCTGTGACAAAAGAATTCAATACTTCACCGCTATATAATGCAAAACCCGCCAAGGATAGCTCCTTTGAGCCGTCATCTTCATTAGTGATAACCTTTACCGCAATGGTAACAGGGTCAAGCTTATCACTTGCCATACATTTAACAACATTATTGAGCGTTATTGCACTATTGTTTTCATCAATTATGACCGTGTTTATAAGTGAATCCAGCTTAGACAAAATATTGTTACCACTTTCTCCTTTAAGGTCAAGGATCTCCTTGGCTGTACCTCCCATGACCGTCAGCATTTTTATATTCATTCTCATTCGGAAATTTCTGGCAGTATAATCTATGAATCCTGCGAGACTTTCTCTTGCCGCCTGTTGCCCCACAAGTATAATGCTTGTATGACCTAAAAATATTTCCTTTGATGCCGCTTTTTCAGCCTCTGCCAATGCAGTATAAAAGGTCTCACCCTCTGCAGAAACCACATCTGCCTCAGAAGCATTTTCAACATTATTTGCCGCAAGCGTAATCCTGACATTGGTTTCATCACTGTCTATGCCTATGGCATAAACCATCATACGCGAGGTTATAGGCGTATATTTCGGGAACAGTTCAGCCGCAGGCTGTACTGATGCAAAGCAGAGCAACACAATAGATAAGTTTTTCAAAAAAGGTTTGCTTAAAAAGCCAAAAATCCGCTTAATCAATGCTTTATTTATCCTTTCGTCTGATTTTATCTCTGTTATCCGCAAACTCCGGACGCTGTTTATCCTCCTTAAAGGGACGGCGCATAAAAGTATCTTTTGTCGGAGGGCTGACAGATAACACAGGTGACAGATATGGCACTCCTGCCGAATATACCGAGCTTAAATTAAGCACGATAAAAACAATCCCCAAAGCAAGTCCTGCAATACCCATCAGCGCTACAAGTAAGCACAGTCCAAGTCTTGCAAGTCTTAAGGCGTTAGAAAGGTCCTGATCGGGCAGAGCGAAAGTCCCTATAACCGAAATTGCTGCAACTATAACTGTTATAGGCGATATTATTTTTGCATTGACTGCCGCATCACCCACTACAAGCGCACCTACTATAGATACAGCCTGTCCTATATTCTGCGGCATTCTAAGACCAGCTTCAATAAGAATTTCAAAGGCGATTAGTATCATTACCATCTGCACAATTCCCGTAAACGGTACTTCGCTTTGTGCTTTCATTACCGATTGTAAAAGCTCTGTTGGCAGCATTTCCTGATGAAATCCCGTAACAGCCACAAAAAATGCGGGAAACACAAGTGACAGTATAAGCATAATGTATCTTAATACGCGTATGCAACTGCCTATAATATGATTTCGTGCATAATCCTCGGGAGCTGATATATGATGAAGCAAGGTAACGGGTGCAAGATATGTTACGGGAAAACCCTGTATAACAACGCCTACACTACCTTCGTTTAATGCGGCACAAAATCTGTCAGGACGCTCTGTAGCAAGCACCTGCGGTATAATCGAATGTTTTTCGCCTTCAAGTGCTTCTTCGATAATGCCTACAGATGAGACATAATCTATATCAAGACTTTTCAGCGCAGTTTTGACATTGTTCAGTACCTTTTCAGATACCGTTGATGAAATATAAACTATACCTATTTTTGTATGAGATTTTCGACCTACCTCAATATCCTCAACAACAAGTTCGGGAGACGAAAGTCTGCTTCTGATAAGAGAAAGATTGCTTCTGTATCTCTCAACGAAGCTATCCTTTGGACCCTTTGTCACACTTTCACTGGATGACTCGGTAACAGAACGTGATGCAGAATTTCTTGCCTCAAACACATACATTTTAGACGCACCTTCAATATAAAGAACGGCGCGTCCCTTGCACATGTGCACTATTAATTTATCGCATTCAGTTTCCTCTGTTTGCGCCACCGTATACATAGCGCCCGAATCAATTAGCTTTTCTGCTTCTGCCGCTGTCAACACAAATTCAAATGCCGAAGCCAAGAGCGGCTGCATAACAAATTCGGAAAGATATGCTGTATCAACGGAACCGTCAAAAAATAAAAGTTTTCCCTTAACCATGCCCACGGTCAAATCCTTTTCCGTAAAATCAGCACTTTTCATTAATTTTTCCGATAATTGCTTATAAACCTTATCCATTTTTTTCTTCTTTCGTTATTAGTACACACACTACACAAAAAATTCATATCTTTCACTTGATATTATGGCAAAAAAGTAGTAATATTATTCTGTGTTATTATGATTTCCGAAAGGTTTGTTTTATCATGAAGAAATTACTAATGGGAAATGAAGCCGTCGCTCGCGGTCTTTATGAAGCAGGCGTCAAAGTTGTTTCTTCCTATCCCGGCACTCCCTCTACTGAGATAACTGAGTTTGCCGCAAAGTATGATGATTTTCACAGTGAATGGGCACCCAACGAAAAAGTAGCATGTGAAACTGCTATCGGTGCATCTCTTGCCGGAGCGCGTTCTTTCTGCGCTATGAAGCATGTAGGTCTTAACGTTGCGGCAGACCCTCTTTATACAGCTTCCTACATAGGTGTCTCAGGTGGCTTTGTTCTTGCCGTCGCCGACGACCCGGGTATGCATTCCTCTCAAAATGAGCAGGATAGCCGTCATCACGCCATTGCCTCAAAGGTTCCCATGCTCGAACCTGCCGACAGTAGCGAATGTCTTAACTTCACCAAGCTTGCATATGAGATAAGTGAAAAATACGATACCCCTGTTATTATTCGTCTTACTACGAGAATTTCTCACTCGCGTTCTGTCTGTGAGCTTTCCGAAAGAGCAGATATTCCGAATATTGAATATGCTAAAAATACCGCTAAGAACGTTATGCTCCCTGCGTTTGCCCGTAAAAAGCATGTAATAGTCGAAGAACGCACCGTAAAGCTTACGGAATATGCCGAAGCCTCGGATATCAATAAGGTCGAAATGGGCGGCGATATCGGTATTATCACTTCGGGTAACTGTTATCAGTATTCAAAGGAAGCCTTAGGCGATAAGGCATCTTATTTAAAGCTTGGTATGGTAAATCCCCTACCCGTTAAGCTGATAAAAGATTTTGCCGCTAAATTTGATAAAGTATATGTAATCGAAGAGCTTGATGATATTATTGAAACTCATTGTAAGAAAAACGGCATCAATGTTATAGGCAAAGAAATCTTCAGCTTTGTAGGCGAAATATCTCAAGCAATTATAAGAGAAAAGCTTTTAGGAGAAGTTCTCCCGTGCAATGCATTAAACGAAGAATTGCCCGTGCGTCCTCCCGTTATGTGTTGCGGATGTCCTCACAGAGGTCTTTTCTACGCACTTAAAAAGAAAAATGTCTTTGTTTCAGGTGATATTGGATGCTATACCCTCGGTGCTTCCGCACCTTTAGGCATGATGGATACCTGTATATGCATGGGGGCTTCTATCTCCTCGCTTCACGGACGTAATCTCGCATTAGGAAGCGAAGCCGAAAAGAAATCTGTTGCAGTTATCGGTGACTCGACCTTTATTCATACGGGTATCAACAGCCTTATTAATATTGCATATAACCGTTCAAACTCAACTGTCATCATACTTGATAATTCCATTACGGGTAT
>CAYRPK010000119.1:0-4941 GCA_964426175.1 uncultured Eubacteriales bacterium
ATTTCCCGATGAGGAATAACTAAGCTTTTTTGACATGGCATCAGGATAGACAGTAGTTCCCGTTCGGTAAGATTCCATCATTGCGATTGCAGTTGTTGCACAGCCTATTTTACCGATAGTTTTACCTGAGGTTCCTATGGTAACATTTGCCCATCTGCTGTCTGTTTGCTTAAAGCTCGGGACAGAAAGCGAAATGGCTGAATAAGTGTCGGAATAGGTTGAAAGATATTTACTGCTTACATAGCCGGTTTTTGTTCCGCTATAAAGAATCTTACTCCAACCGTTGGAGGTTGAAAGTGTCAGAACTGTTTCACCCTTCGGAAGACTTCCTTTTTTTGAATAGGATGTACCGGCGCCGCTTCTTACATTGAGGTTTCCGGATTGCGTTGCGACCTTGGCAGCTGTGCTTGAAACTGAGGTTATGTAATCTGCGTGACTGTAGCCGTATTTGCCATCTGCGTATTCAACGCGCCACCACGAACCTGATTTTGAAATAAGAGTAATATAACTGCCCTTGGAGAGAGAAGCTACAACTGATTTTGAGGTTGAGGCACCGCTGCGGACGTTAAGTCTGCCGCTTGAAATATTTACAATACCTGCCTTGGAAGATGAGGTCGCCGCCTCTGCGTTAAAAGGCAAAGCCACTGTAAGCATCAGGATAACGGATAAGAAAAATGATAATGTTTTTTTCATTTTGATTACCACTCCTTTCACGGCTATTGTAACATGGATTTTTCCTTTGACAACACTCCAAATAATGGTGCGGCATGAAGGTGATGCTTCTTGCCGCTTTTAATTTGATGATAAATATGAAAAATTTGGATTTGGAAAGGTAGGTGGTATTTTACCTCCTGAGCAAGAGGCAGATGAATGGCTATAGTTAAAAAATATGTGATTTGCGGAGAAGAAAACGGGTAATATTAAAATGATGTGCTGCTATCGGTATTCAGCGTACCGCTGAAAATACAGATAACAGCACATATCTATTTATTATATCTACATTTAAAGCAGGTCTTTAAACAGCATAATATTGGAAGGCTGAGGTTCAAGCTTTCCGGACTCTTCATTTTTGATAATTTCCACTATACGGTCATTAATCGGGGTCGGAATATTGCATTTTTTACCCCACTCGCAAACTATACCGTTGATTGAATCAACCTCGCAGGGTTTACCTTTTTTTATATCCTGAAGCATAGAGGGCTCAATATCTTTATGCTTTTTCATTGCAATAGGAATTAAAAGCTGGCCGATTGCTCGTTTGAAGCCGTGCTTATAATAGAAAAGCTTGGTAATATCCTTACCCTGCACCGGAGCGAAGGTGGCACCGGCGCTATGTCCGACGTCAATACATTCTTTCATACAGCGTATGGCAACTTGCCTACCTTCTTTACTGCCCGAAACACTGCCGAAGGTTCCGCCCATAACTGTACCTAAACCTGAGAAGGTGGCGTTGATAAGAAGCTTTGACCATCTGGCACCAAGGAGATTTTCCTCTTCGTAGACGGGACACATCAGTTCTAATAAATTCTTGACCGTATCAAACTGTTCATCAGAAATGCCTTTCATCTTACCCATGTGAAATGAAAGACTGTCCTGAGAGCTTGTCAGAGTGCAAACTCCGGGTGCGGAAAGAGTTGCGCCCCATTCGACGGTGCAGCCCATAGTACGGTTTTCCCCGACAATTTCGGCAATTCCCGGCTCGGGCAGACCGTTTTGAAGAGTAACAATAACGCCGTCACCAGCTAAATAATTTTTGAGCATAGTAACAACCTCGTTATTCTGAAGCTGCTTAGTCATCAATAGGATAACATCGTATACGCCAGACATTTCATCTGGAGTATATGCGGTAACAGGCACCGTCATTTCTACCGTACCCGTAATTTTCGCACCGTTTTTATTAAGTGCCGTCACATGCTCTTTATTGCGGTTAATTAAATCTATTTTACCGCCGTTATGTGTTATATAAGCTCCAAGCACTGTTCCCAATGAACCTGCACCGTAAATTGCATATCTTTTCATGTATTATTCCTCCGAATAAAGTATATAAGGATTATATCACAAAAAATAATAGATTGCTATAGGAATATCAAAAAGATGTTGATTTCTTTCGCTGCAATATGTTACTATGTGAGCAGTAAATGCTGAAAGGAAGAATTACAATGAGGGTAAATATTGAAAAACTCAAGAAAAAGTTAACAATCAATGTAACCGATAACGGTTGTATTCCTTTCTGGTCGTGGAATGATAAATTATGCGAAAAGGAACTTGAACGGCAAATAGAATGGATGGCAGAATCGGGCGCAGGCGGTTTTTTTATGCATGCGCGCGGCGGACTAAAAACCGAATATCTTTCAGAAGAATGGATGAAGTGCATCGAGACCTGTGCAAAAAAGGCAGAGAAATGCGGCATCAAGGCGTGGATATATGATGAAAACGGTTGGCCCAGCGGCTTTGCCGGCGGCAAACTGCTTGAAAACAAAGAAAACAGAGATTGCTATCTTACTGCTGATTGGGGCGAATTTGACGCCAAAGCAGATGCAAGCTTTATTTTGACAGAGGGCAGACTTGAACGTGTGCATGACGGTCACTTCGATGGAAAGCACCTTAACGTTTACCGTCACATTTCGGCTTCGACGGCAGATATATTAAATCCTGATGTGGTTGATAAATTCATATCGCTTACGCATGATGCCTATGAAAAAAGACTAAAGGAGAATTTTCATCTGATATCGGGCTTTTTTACCGATGAGCCTCAGTATTACCGTTGGAATACTCCTTATACAGTGATGCTGGAAAAGTATTTTGATGAAAAATACGGAGAGGATATTTTCGATAAAATAGGTCTTCTTTTTGAGGAGGCCGAAGGCTACAGAGAATTTAGATATCGCTATTATCTTGCCATGCAGACGCTAATGCTTGAAAACTTTGCAAAAAAGATATATAACTGGTGCGCTTCTCGCGGTATGGAATTTACTGGACATTATATTGACGAAAACTCTCTTGCGGGGCAGATGCTTTGCTGTGGTGGAATTATGCCTTTTTATGAGTTTGAGCATATGCCGGGAATAGATTGGTTAGCACGATTCATCGGCAATGAGTTACCGTTGAGACAAATAGCCTCTGCCGCGGCGCAAACGGACAAACGGAGGCTTCTGACGGAAACCTTCGGCTGCTGTGGCTGGGATATAACGCCCACCGAGGTTAAGGCGATTGCCGAGTATCAGTTTGTCGGCGGTATTAATGTGATGTGCCAGCACCTTGTACCTTATTCAGAGCACGGTCAACGAAAGCGTGATTATCCTGCACACTATTCTCGAATTAATCCTTGGGTGCGAGAGGGAGATAATTTCCGTCGGTTTAACGATTATTTTACTCGCCTCGGAAAGCTTATTTCGGAAAGTGACGAGGTTATAAACGTAGCGGTGCTTCATCCGATACGTTCGGCTTATATTGACTATAAGAGATATGTAAATTTCTTTGAGGGCGGAAATATCGAAAGCTTGGAGCAGGGACTTCGTGATACCATGCGAAGATTAAAGGAAGCGGATATTCAATATCATTTTGTTGACGAAACAATGCTTGAAGCTATGGGAAAAATTGAAAACGGAAAGCTTGTTTGCGGTAATTGTGATTATGCTTATCTCATTATTCCCGAAGGTATAACATGCATAGGAGAAAACACCGATAGATTGCTGCGTGAGTATGTATCTCAGGACGGTAAGCTAATGCTTCTTGGAATTCCAAAGTACATCGAGGGCAGAGTTGCGGATTTTTCTTATCTTAAAACAAATGTGGATTTTTCGGATTTGACTGCAGCCCAGATATGCACAACAGATCGCCGAGATACAAAGCTCCATTTTGCGGTTCGCAAGCTTGATAACAGCTATTTTGTTTTTTTGCAAAATACAGAGTCAAGGGAAAGCGTGGATGTAACATTTACACTTCCCAGAGCTTACTGTTCTTTTGAGCAGATAGATTTAAATGATTTTTCTGTTAAAAGTGTACCGCTTAGTCTGACGGTAGAGCCATACGGTTCTCGTGTGCTTTTCTTTAGCGATGAACCTGCAGAAGTGGAGAAAAAGTATCTCGCTAAACAGCTTGATGAAGGTGAGCTTGAAGTTATCTCAGCTTCAGAAAATTATCTTCCTGTGGATTTTGTCCGATATTCGGTGGACGGCATTAATTACAGTGAAAAATACAATCATATCGGTCTTTTTAATAAGCTTCTTCAGGAACGGTACGAGGGTAAAATATGGCTCAAATATGAGTTTGAAGTCAGAAAGCTTCCTTCAAATATGTATTTAATCTCGGAGGGCGAGAATATGACCTTAAACGGTATACCCGTTGCCTTTACCGAAAACGCTTGGGAAGATATATCTTTCAAACGTGCAAATGTGACTGAGCTTATAAAACTCGGCACAAACGAGGCTGTCTCGCAGATGGATTATTATCAAAGTGAAAGAGTATATTATGCTCTTTTCGGCGAAAATGTTACCGAAAGCTTAAGAAATTGCCTTGCATATGACAGCGAGATAGAACCGATTTACTTAGCAGGAGATTTCGGAGTTTTTTCGGATACAGGTATCACAAAAGGTGAGCGCGAGGGTGTGCTTTTGGGAGATAATTTCTATATCGGCGAGAGGAAAACGAAAATAACTGAGCTTATCACTGACGGTTACCCCTTCTTTGCAGGAAAACTCAGATTAAAAGGAAAATTAACATTAAAAAACAAAAATGTCTGCCTTGAGCTAAAAGGACGGTACCACTCCGCCGCAGTGTATATAAACGGTACGTTTGCAGGAAAACTTCTGACAAGCAATCAGCTTAATATTTCATCTCTTGCCATGCAGGGCGAAAACACTGTTGAGATAGATACGGTCATAGGCAATCGTAATCTTTTCGGACCGCATCACGGCTTAGGAGATGAAGAGCCCCTTGGCG
>CAYRPK010000120.1:0-4933 GCA_964426175.1 uncultured Eubacteriales bacterium
TACCTCCAATCCCTTTAAGGGCTTCCTTTTAGGTCTCGGCGTAACCTGTATCATTCAGTCATCTTCAGCCACTACTGTTATGGTTGTCGGCTTTATCAATTCCGGCATTATGACGCTTACTCAATCTGTCGGTATTATTTTAGGTGCTAACTTAGGTACTTCGGTCACTGCATGGATTTTAGCATTAAATGCAATCGACGGCAGCGGCAGTCTTGCTTTTCTTGAATTTTTCAAACCCGATACCTTTGTTCCCATTTTTGCTTTTGTGGGTATGGTTCTTATTATGTTCCAGAAAAACCCCAAGCGCCGTGATATCGGTCTTATTTTAGTTGGATTTGCCGTTTTGATGTACGGTATGGATATAATGTCTGCAGCCGTCGGTCCCCTTAAAGAATCCGAAGCATTTAAAAATGTACTTGTACTTTTCTCCAATCCCATTTTAGGTGTACTTGTCGGAACGGTATTTACTGCGATAATCCAGTCCTCCTCTGCTTCTGTCGGTATACTTCAGGCACTTGCGAGCAGTACGGGCGCTGTTTCGTATGCTACAGCTATTCCTATTATTATGGGTCAGAATATCGGTACCTGCGTCAGTGCGATGATATCTTCCATAGGTGCATCAAAAAATGCAAAGCGCGCTGCAATAGTCCATCTTTCCTTTAATATTATTGCAACCTTGATTATACTTCCCCTTTATTACCTTGCAGTTAAATTATTCACTATTCCTGTCGAAGCGTACTATACCGACTATTTCTCAATTGCAATACTACATACTTCCTTTAAGCTTGTCGCTTTAGCAATTATTGCTCCCTTCTCAAAGCTTCTTGTCAAGCTTTCCAATTTCGTCATTAGAGACTCCAAGAAGGACAGAGAAGAAGCTCAGCTTCTTGACGAGCGTCTGCTTTCAACTCCATCTATTGCAATTCTTCGCAGTAACAATGTTGCCGTAATGATGGCAAATCTTGCTGTTGCATCGCTTAAATCCTCATTCGAATTCATGAATGGATATGACACAAAATTAGCAGCAAAAATTCATGCGGACGAAGATCAAGTCGATATATACGAAGACAAGCTTGGTTCCTTCCTCATTAAGCTTTCAAGTCACAGTATGAGCGAAGCAGACAGCGCAGAAGCAAACAAGCTGCTTCATGTTATCGGCGATTTCGAGCGTATTTCAGACCATTCGGTCAATTTAGTTGACTCATTTGATGAAATGAATGATAAAAAGCTTTCATTTTCCAATCAGGCAAAGGGAGAGCTTGCTGTTATGATAGGTGCGGTAGATGAAATAACCAACCTTGCACTTAAGGCTTTTTGCGATAATGATCTTGACAGTGCAGTCATGGTCGAGCCTTTGGAGCAGGTTATTGACCATCTGCGTGACCGTTTAAAGCGACGCCACATTCAGCGTCTGCAAAATAATGAGTGTACTACCGAAATGGGCTTTATCTTAATGGATCTTCTCACTAACTTAGAGCGTATTTCCGACCATTGTTCCAATATTGCCGCATGTGTAATCGAGCTTAGTCATGATGACCTTGATATTCATCAGTACCTGCGCAGTGTTAAGACCTCCGAAGGCAAAGAATATACCGACTACTACGATTATTATAAAATGAAGTTTGCCCTTCCCCCATCATCTAAGTAAAGTAATAACCTCCCAAGGGAGTCTTTTCACAGAGCAAAAAAGCTACGAACGATAAAAGCAGAGCAGTCCGATATCTGACGTACTTATTCTACGTTTCGGCAATTGCCGCTTCATCGCGCGAGAAATACAGCTCGACTATCTTTTCGTCCTGCACGATTTTCACCTCACTTTCAAATTTTAAGTTTCCCATGAGTTAAGGCATAAAACTCGTGTTTGAAAGATTTATCTTTCAAACATATATTCATCTTGTTAGTAAGTTTGGTTTCAAAAAATCTTATATATTGAAAACGGCTGTTTCTTTGGAAACAGCCGTTTTGTTTTGCTTATTTAATTATGCGTTTGCGGGCATACCATAAATCTGAATTTCAAAAATTCGAGGTGCATAGCCTTTACTATTGGTTACGGACTTGCAATTTACTCGAATATACTTAGCCCCTACCGAAGGATCAACAGAAATAACATCAATTCCGTCGCCGCTTGAAGAATATGCATAATTTGCTCCCGAAACATCACTCCAATTTGTGCCATCATTTGAATACTGAAGAGTGTAGCCGTTAGTGCTTGCCTCACACCTTGAACTATTCTCCCAATATATGATGACCTCACTGACCTTCGAAACCTGAGCAAGCTCTATTCCTACCCAACAATTTGTAAGAGCTTTATCTGTAACAGCATCCTTATACTGCCAACCTCCACTTGATGTATCGCCGTCATTTACGGTGATAGCAGTCTTGTCATCAGAATAATTGGTATGAGTTCCGTCATCAATTGCTATTCCACTTGCGGCAAGCTCAATATCAGCCAACAACTCACCAAATATCTGCAATTCATAAATCTTAGGTGCATAGCCTTTGCTGTTAGCGACAGTAAGGCAGTTAACACGGATATACTGTGCTTCTATCGGAGAATTAAGCGATATTACATCTATTCCGTCATTAGTGGTAGAATACACATAAGTGGCATTAGGAATATCTGCCCATGTTGTGCCGTCATTTGAATACTGTACGGTATATCCGCTTGATGATGCCGCACACCTTGAAGCGTTTTCCCAATAGATTTTAACTTGCTGTACCGATGAAGTTTGTGCAAGCTTTATTCCTACCCAGCAATTACTTAATGAATTGCCCGAAAGCGCATCCTTATACTGCCAGCCACTTCCTAAAGTATCGCCGTCATTAACATTTGCAGCAGATTTATCATCAGTGTAATAAGTGTGAGTTCCGTCATCAAAAGCCGTACCGGAAGCTGAAAGATCAACTAAATTTGAAACAGTGCCGAAGATCTGTAATTCAAAGATACTCGGTGCATAGCCCTTGCTGTTTGAAACAGACAGACAATTAACGCGGATATACTGGGTTTTAAGCGCGGGAATAACAGTTATAACGTCAATTCCGTCATTTGAGGTTGAGTATTCGTAATAAGCATCAGGAATATCAGTCCATGTTTTGCCGTCGTCAGAATACTGTACTGTATAACCGCTTAAATTTGCCGCACATCTTGTACTCTTATCCCAATAAATGACTATCTTATTTACATTTGATTTCTCTGCAAGCTTTATTCCTGCCCAGCAGTTAGTTAAAAGCTTACCATTAAGTGCGTCCTTATATTGCCAATTATTACCAGAGATATCGCCGTCATTGATATAGGTAACATCCTTATCGGAATTATAATATTCGTGTGCTCCATCATCAATTGCTGTACCGCCGACCGCAAGATTTTCTAAAGCTGCGGGAAGCTCAGCGCGGACATTCGATGCTGTAGCGTTAGAATTATCTGAAAGTCTTGTTACCTTAAATTCAAGTACCACAACATTCATCGCTGAGGAAAGCTTGACCGCTCCGTCCAAGGCAATAAGAGAAGTATCGCTGGAAGCGGTAAGCTCTACCTTAAAGCCGTCGGGAACCGCAGGTAATCTGAGGGTTGAATCGGTCGCTTTGATATCTATCGAAGTTAAAGTCGATGCTACATCCTGCGCCGTCACTGTCTTTGTGGTATAGACTCTGATATTATCATACCAAACGGTATTTGTACTCGAACGGTTAAGACCGACCTTATACATACCTACATTTGCCGCATCCTCACGGAAAGAGAAGCTCAATGGATTGGTATTATTTACCATAATGGTAAATGTCTTTGTATTGGTATTGATTTCGAGAGATATGTGATACCATTCATTAGCGTTATACGGGAGTGAGGATATCTTCTTAACGCTTCCGCCGATATCGACGTAAATTCCGTCGCCGCGGAAATCGACCTGCGTAATGATCTTTCCGTCTGAATCGCAGATAAAGAAGTATCCTGAATTTTTATTCTGAATACTCATATCGAATTCGACCATAACGGTACCCGTTGTCACAGGGACGGTCTGAGTATAATAGCAGGAAACAGAACCGCCGACACCGCTCGAGGTAACCGTCAATGCCTTGTTATCCTTTTCGGTTACAGAAAGGGTTTGCTTATCAGTTGTAACGTTAGTTTGCCAATCAAGAGTGTTGCCTGCTGTATAATCCTCAAAGTCCTCATTATAAATACTGTTACCTGTACCTACATAAACAATAGTAGCAGTTGAGAGTGCTCCGTCTACCGTTGACATGGAAATACGTGCAGTTCCGTTACCGACGGCTGTAACTACGCCGTCATCTGACACCTTTGCAACAGATGTATTACTTGAAGTAAATTCGACCTGTGATAAATCGTAAGAGGAAACTCCGAAGCCTGTGGAAGCTGTTTCACCGACGGAAAGAACGATGTAATCTTCTGCTGCAATGGTATAACGGTAATTCGACATAATCTGATCAAAGTTTCCACGGTTATAAAGTGTGGGACAGCAATCATAGTTTAGAAGTGAATTATAATCCGCCCAAAGAGTATCATAATCGCTTACTGCCTCTGCAATAAGTGCAATATTATTTGTTCCGTAATCTTGAGTTTCTTTAGTTAATATCGCCGTGGTCAAAAGACGCTCGGTAATAGAATATAGGTCAAGTCCGTAACGGCAGGTAACATTTATAAATTCCTTGCAAGCAAGGCTGTCGCTGAGCGTTTCGGAAAGCTCTACCATCTCAGTCCAAAGCTCTACGCTGTAGCGACGTTCATTAAGCTTCGTGTAACTGCCGTCTGCCTCTTTATTGGCATATGTTGTATTAATAACATTGTTAAAGTTGCTGGGAAGTATATCTGTGTCACGCATCCAAAGGACGTCCATTGTAGGTGCAGAATTGGTGCCTTTACCGTAAAGAACGGCATCAGCAGAAAGTGCAGCTATCTTATACAGTGTTTCTGCAT
>CAYRPK010000121.1:0-4919 GCA_964426175.1 uncultured Eubacteriales bacterium
TATCTGCAACGTTCTTTGTAACGTCTGTACCCGTAATACCCATACCGACACCGATATCGGCACTCTTTATCGAGGGAGCATCGTTAACGCCGTCGCCCGTCATAGCGGTAACGTAGCCGAGGCTTCGCCATGCATTGACAATTCTTGTCTTATGCTCAGGTTGAACACGCGCATAAACGAAGGTACTCTTAACCTTTTCGGAGAATTCCTCGTCGCTCATTTCCTGTAGCTGTGCGCCCGTAATAGCTTGCGATGCATCTGTAATAATACCGAGCTCGGTCGCTATCGCAACAGCAGTATCCTTATGGTCACCCGTTATCATAATGGGGGTGATGCCTGCACCGCGACATTCGGCGATAGCGTCCTTAACCTCGGGACGGACAGGGTCGATCATGCCCGTAAGACCGATAAAGATAAGCTCATTTTCCAAATCAGCAGGCTCAAAAGAGGAGGGAATCGCATCATATTTCTTAAATGCAACTGCCAAAACGCGAAGAGCCTTATCTGCCATACGCTTGTTTTCTGCCGCGATATTCTTCTTATGCACGTCAGTAAGAGCAATGACCTCGCCGCCGATAAGGATAGAGGTACAGTTTTTAAGAATTTCATCGGGCGCGCCCTTAGTATACTGAACAAATCCGCCGCCGTTATCGTGAACGGTAGACATCATCTTACGCATTGAGTCAAAGGGAGCTTCGCCGACTCTGGGCAGAGCCTCTTTTAACTTATTCTTATTGAGCGAAAGGGTATTTGCATATGCAACGAGTGCCGCTTCTGTAGGCTCGCCGACAACGTTTGCATCTTCGTCGATTTCGGCATCAGAGCAAAGTGCCATTGCAGTTGCAAGAAGCTTTTCGTCCTCGCAGTAATGGTCAACAACGGTCATCTTATTCTGAGTCAAAGTACCTGTCTTATCAGAGCAGATGATTTGAGCACAACCCAAGGTCTCAACTGCGGTTAATTTACGGATAATTGCATTCTTTTTGGACATGTTTGTAACGCCCATGGAAAGAACTATCGTAACAACTGCAACAAGTCCTTCGGGGATAGCCGCAACTGCAAGGCTGACAGCCGTCATAAAGGAAGCGAGTGCCAGATCAAAGGTTAAGCTACCGTCTGTGATGAGTGCCTTAACAACATTAAAGCCAAAGATAAAAATACATATGCCGATTACGAGAACACTTAAGATTTTGCTGAGCTGAGCAAGCTTTATCTGAAGGGGAGTAAGGCCTTCTTCAGCCTGAGCGATCGCGTCTGCGATCTTGCCCATTTCGGTATCCATGCCCGTACCCGTAACAACTGCCTTACCGCGACCGTAAACGACGGTACTGCCCATGTAAAGCATATTCTTGCGGTCGCCCAAGGGGACTTCGTTATTCTCATTGCCGACCAGGGTGTCAATGAGCTTTGTAACAGGAACGGATTCACCCGTCAGCGCCGCTTCTTCGATCTTCATGCTGGCGCATTCAAAAATGCGGCAGTCGGCAGGAACAGCGTCGCCCGCTTCAAGAAGAATAACGTCACCCTTGACGAGCTCCTCACTCTTAACGCTGACGATCTTGCCGTCGCGCAAGGTCTTTGTCGTTGCGGCAGACATCTTTTGCAGAGCCTCAATTGCCGCTTCAGCCTTGCTTTCCTGGAAAACACCGAGAATAGCGTTGATAAGAACAACGGCGAGAATGATGATAGCATCCCAGGGGAAAGCACTTTCCATAACCTCAAGAACGGTGGAAATTGCCGCCGCAGCCAAAAGGATGATGATCATGGGATCCTTAAGCTGATTTAAGAAGCGAACGAGAAGAGAATCCTTTTTTGCTTCGTTAAGCTTGTTCGGACCGTTTTTCTGAAGACGGGCAGATGCTTCGGAAGAAGATAAGCCGTCGGGCGTGGATTTAACATCTTTAAAAACATTTTCCACAGATTCAAGATAGTACTGCATTTTTCATTTCTCCTTGAAATTATTTTACGCAATAAAAAAGACTTTATCGCGCAATTGCGAAAAAGTCTCACTCTTTAAGATACCGGCGGGCCATTTTAAATGACCGTATTGACGCTGATATCACGTATATTACGCGAGTTACTCCCTTTATTTGAAATATTATACACTCTTCTTGCGCTTTTGTAAATATTTAACTTGTGAATTTTACGTGAACGAAGGGAAATTAAAATGCGAAAAGCCTCCTTAATTTTGCAATTAACATTTAAATATGTTTTGCAATTAACATTTAAATAATTCTTTGCTTTTTTATACTTATTGTGCTATACTAATATAATAAGTTATTAAAGGAGAGGGAAGAATGGATCAGACGCCGCTTTTTGATGCGATAAGCGAATATGCCGCAGGTGCGCCCATAAGGCTTCATATGCCGGGGCACAAGGGCAGATCTATGTTTCCCATGCTTTGTGATATTGTATCCCTTGATGTTACCGAAATTTCGCCCACGGACGATTTATACGCGGCAAGCGGTGCTATTAGGGCGGCGGAGAAATTGGCCACAGCTTTATATAAAAGCAGTAATACCCTTTTTTGCACCGGCGGCTCGACTTTATGCATACAGACGATGCTTCGCCTCGCTTTTCCCGAGGGAGGGAAACTCATACTTTGCCGTAACTGCCATAAAAGTGCAGTCAATGCATGCGCATTGCTTGATATTACCCCTGCTTGGATATATACCTCAGTAGGCGGAGACAGCCTTTATCCGCGTATGCGAGCTGATGCGGTCGAACGTGCGATAAAGGAAAATCCCGATGCACAAGCCGTGTTTATCACATCTCCTGATTATTACGGTAACTTAAGCGAAATTTGCGAGATTGCAGATATATGCCATCAAAACGGCATGCTGCTTATGGTAGATAATGCCCACGGTGCTCACCTTATTGCCTTTGAGGGACTGCATCCTAATGAGCAGGGCGCCGATCTGGTCTGTGATTCAGCACATAAAACTTTGTGCAGCCTGACGGGTGGTGCATTTTTGCACATTAATAATAACTGCTTTACATACGATGAAGCGAAAGAGGTTATGAGTATTTTCGGCTCAAGCAGTCCGTCATATCCTATTATGATAAGCCTTGATATTGCAAGAAATAACCTTGAAAATGGTATGGATAGGTTTCACAGACTTGCTTTTGAGCTTGAGGAGCTCTCAACGCGGCTTATGCAGCTTGATATAAAGCGAGTTGGAAGTGACCCGTGCAGACTTACTCTTGATATGCTCAGGGCGCATCTGACAGGAACGGAGCTTTCCGACCTGCTTATGAAATCCGGCGTTTATGCTGAATATGCGGACGAGAGATATATCGTGCTTATGCCATCACCGGAGAATAAACAAAGTGAACTGAAATATGTGGTTGATATAATTTTTGAAGCAGAAAAAAATGCCGTGGGATACATTGAAAATAAACATTCTCCCGAGCCTATGAAGGTTAATGAGGTCTTTACACCGAGACAGGCGTTTTTTCAGCCTTGTGAAGTGATAGATATTAATGAAGCAGAGGGACGTATTTCAGCAAAGACGGTGGCTGTTTGTCCGCCTGCATATTGCATAGTCGTTCAGGGGGAAAGAATATCAGCTGAACATATTGAAAGACTGCATATTTACGGAATTGACAAATTAAGCGTGATAAAGTAAAATAGGAAAGGTAAAGGAATGAAGAATTCATCTTTAAATGCCGAGCTTGAGCAGCTTTTGAAAAACGGTCACGTGCCTCATGCGCTTTTTATTGAGGGTGCAACGGATAAACTGAGGCTTAATGCGGCATATGAATTTGCGCGAGGTGTTTTGTGCGATGGTGAAAATCCACCTTGCGGAAGATGCTCTCATTGCGAAAAGGTCAAGGCTAAAATTCATCCTGATGTTATTTTGGTTGAAAAGCAAAAGGACAGAAAAAGCATTGTTGCCGAGCAGATAAGAAAAATGCGGTCTGATGCATATATTATGCCCAATGAAGCCGACGGCAAGGTCTATATTGTCCGTGACGGGGATGAAATGAGCGTAACGGTGCAGAATTTGCTTTTAAAATTATTGGAAGAGCCGCCTTGCGGTGTTATAATAATCATGACGGGGCAGTCGCGAAGCAAGCTTTTGCCTACTGTGCGTTCAAGGCTTACTACTGTTTCATTAGCGGCGGTTAAGACTGATAAAATTAATGAAAAATCCGTAAGGCTTGTTCAGTGCCTTGCGGAAAAGGACAGCTACGAGGCGATGACGGTGCTGACGCCCGCTATAAAGGATAGAGCGCGCGGCGGTGAAATGCTTTGTGACGCGAGAAGGCTGTTAATGTTAGCGTTCAAGCTGAAATCAAATTCAGAACATGATGAAAAATACAGCGCGGCAGAGGCAGCGTCACGTTCGCTGACAAAGGATGAGTTGCTGAAATTGTGTGATTTGCTCAGCCTTACAGAGAGCAAATTAGCCGCAAACGCAAATCAGAATTTACTTTCAGTATGGTTTGGCTCAAATGTTGACAGAATTTTTAATTAATAAAGGAGTGCATAGCAACCGATGGTTGAAATAATAGGAATACAGTTCAGAGGACAGGGTAAGATTTACTATTTTTCTCCTCAAGGAACAAAAGTCGAGATTGGCGATTACTGCGTGGTGGAAACCTCAAGAGGTACTGAGTGCGGCGAGGTGGTTTTAGGCAACAGGATGATGGCTGAAACAATGATAGTTCAGCCCCTAAAGCCTATATTGCGCCTTGCTACAAACGAGGATATGCGCAAGCTTCAGGATAATGCAAGACGTGAAAAGGAAGCTTGGGAGATCTGCCAAAAGAAGATAGAAGAGCATGAACTTGACATGAAACTCGTTGAGGTTGAATATTCATTTGACGGAAGTAAAATTCTGTTTTATTTTACCTCGGACGGTAGGGTTGATTTCAGAGAGCTTGTCAAAGATTTGGCGGGAGTTTTCCGTACA
>CAYRPK010000122.1:0-4901 GCA_964426175.1 uncultured Eubacteriales bacterium
AGTATCACATATAGCAATATCGCATTTTCTCGCAACGGCGGCTCTCATAGTATCAAATACGACTGCTGCAGGATCCGAGCCCTCAGACTGTCGGACTATCGGTACATCTGCACGTTCCGACCATATTTCAAGCTGATCTATTGCCGCCGCACGGAAGGTATCCGCCGCGCCTAAAACGACCTTTTTTCCGTCGTTTTTATACATTGCCGAAAGCTTACCGATAGTGGTTGTTTTGCCCACTCCGTTAACACCTATAACAAGCATTACGGTAAGTCCCTCGTCATTTAAGATAACCTCATTATCACCCGTAACAAGCTCACTCATGATGGCTTTCAGCTCATCCATAATGCGTGATGGCTCCTTGATACCCTTTTCCTTGATCTTGCCCTTGAGCATATCAAGAATCTTAGAGGTCGTTGCAGTACCTACATCTGCCATTATGAGTATTTCTTCAAGCTCCTCAAACAGCTCATCATCTATTTTTGTGAAGCTGTTAAGCATAAGCTTAATCCTGTTTGTGAAGCCGTCACGTGTCTTTTTTAAACCGTTTTTGATTTTGTCAAAGATAGACATAACATCAGTCCTTTTAGCGTACTACCGCTTTAATTTCTTTGTTTTTATCAAGCTCATCAACATTCATAACAAGTAGCTTGGTAACGCCCTCTTCCTGCATTGTTACACCGTAAAGAACGTCTGCCTCTTCCATAGTACCGCGGCGGTGAGTAATTGCGATAAACTGCGTTCCATCCGTCATTCTATGAAGATACTGCGCAAATCGAGCAACGTTTGCATCGTCAAGTGCCGTTTCAACCTCGTCTAAGATGCAGAAAGGTGCAGGACGAACCTTAAGAATTGCAAAATATATTGCCATTGCAACAAGTGCTTGTTCGCCGCCCGAGAGCGAAGAAAGATTGTTGATGATTTTTCCCGGAGGTGCCACTTCGATTTCAATACCCGAAGATAAAACATCATCCTTATCTACAAGCTTCAGTTGTGCACTTCCACCACCAAAAAGCTCGCGGAAGGTTTCCCCGAAATTGAGATTTATCTTAACGAATTCCTCACTGAATATAGTTTTCATGCGCCCCGTAATATCGGAAATAATTTTTATAAGCTCGTCCCGAGATTTGCAAACATCGTCATACTGCTCTTTCATAGAGGTATATCGAGCGTTAATTTCCTTATATTCCTCAATCGCATTAACATTTACCGAGCCCAATGACTTTATTTTGCCCTTTAATTCGGCAAGTCGCTTTTGTGCCTGTGCAGGATTTTCAATTTCGGGAGCAATCTCTTCGGCTTCACTTCTGGTCAACTGATGCTCTTCTAAAAGCATTTCAATTACCTTATCATATTCCTTAGAAAGATTTGCCTTTCTTTCCTCAAATCTGCCGACTTCTCCGCCTAATTTTTCCTTTTCTCCGTACTTTGCCTTTTGCTCTTCACCTATTTCAGTAACACGTTTCTCATGTTTTTCACGTGAAGTCATAAGCTCATTTACGGTTGCTTCATTTCCCTTGGCGGTATTTCTTAAGTTCTCTGCTTCAAGAAGAAGTCCGTTAATAGCAGCTTCATCCTGCTTTGCTTTTTCATCAAGACTCGAAAGCTCCTCTTCAAAAGCACGTACCCTATCAGCTTGCTCACTCTTTCGAGTTTCTATATCAGCTATGGTTGCCCTATCCATCTCAATATCCTTTCGGATATCAAGCATCTGCATATTAATTTCAGATACCTTTTGCGACTGTTCTTCGCGAAGCTTAAGTATCTCGCTTCTGCCGCCTGTCATCTCATTAACGGCTCTTTCAGCTTGGGAAATAATATTTTCCTGTGCTGAAATCTCTTCACCGAGAACCTTTGCCTCTTCTTCCAAAGCAGAAATCTTTTGCTTAGTCAGCTTGACTTCATCATCAAGAGAATCAATCATACTTTCCGCAGACTCACATTGCTCATTTTTAAGCTTTAAATCACCGTCAATACGGATGATATTCTCATTTGCGGTCTGCATTTCGCTTTTAAGTCCCAAATATTCCGCTTCAAGCGAAGAAACCTCAACTGAAAGCGCCTTTTTTTCTTCAGAAATGACATCAAGCTTTGTTTGAAGCTCATCAGCCTCATCATTTAATTTTTCTATATCATGAGAACGTGTAAGAAGTCCCGCATTTCTGACTGTAGCACCGCCTGTATACGAACCGCCTGCATTAATAACCTGACCGTCAAGCGTGACTATTTTAAATTTATATCCGTTGGCACGCGCTATATTTGTTGCCGCGTTCATATCTGTTGCTACGGCAATCCTGCCAAGGAGTGATTTTACTATCCCCTCATATTTACTGTCATAGCTGACAAGCTTATAGCCAAAGCCCACAAAGCCTGATTTATCGGCAATTCCGCGGTCTTCGAGTGCGCTGCCCTTAACACTTGTCAAAGGCAAAAACGTGGCACGTCCCGTTCCTTGCTGTTTAAGATATGAAATAGCACTTTTTGCATCATTTTCATCGTTTACAACTATATCCTGAAGCGCTCCGCCCAGAGCGGTTTCAATAGCAGTAGAATATTTTCCGTCAACAGAAATAATACGTGAAACAGGACCGATTATACCTCTGAGATGTCCCTTTTCGCTTTCACGCATAACTGTTTTAACGCTTCCTGCAAAGCCTTCAAGCTGACGTTCAAGATTTGCAAGCATTTCTGCTCTTTGCCGTTTTTCCGAAATCTTAAGCCCTATTCTTCTGACTTCTTCTTCCTTTTCATTAAGCTTATTTCTTCGTGAATTAAGCTTAATGGAATATCCAGCCTCAGAATTTTTAAAGGAGGTCAGTCGTTCTTCTTCGCTGTCTCGCTCCTTCTTTAAAAGCTCTGCTTCTCTGCGTGTTACATCAAGACGCTCATTTAAAAGCTGCCTTCTTTCGGACACTGATGCAATTTTAGCCGTTTCTTCCTCTTTGGTCTGCTCTGCTGAAGATAGCTTTACCTTTAGTTCTGAAACAGCAACCGAGGCCTCGGCAAGAATTTTATTTTGCTGTTCAAGCTCAGCAGTCATTGTCTCTGTTTTATTTACACTTTCAAGAAGCTGGCGCTCCAAGCTGTGGACATTCTCTTCAAGCTTTGCAATTTCTGCAGTTTTACGTTCAATATCATCCAACTTTTCGGCTTTCATTGCCTCAAAGCTTTGGTCGGCAGAATTAACATTACCGATATCCGCTAAAATTCTGTCTCTTATCTCACCGTCACGAGCAATATCGTTCCTGATAACGGCAACCTGTGCTTCCTTTTCACGTGCATTATCTTCAAGCAACTGAGAACTGCGGCGAATCTCCTCAATTTGTGCCGTAATTCTTTGACCCTCTAAATATGCCTTTTCACTTTCCTCAGAAAGCGCATCAATGGCCTCCTCTGTTGCTTCATACTGTCCTTTTGCCGCAGTCAGCTTATATTCTATATCCCGAAGCTGATCTCTGCTTTTATCAAGGGTAATCAAAGCGAGACCTATCTCAAGTCCGTTTTTCTCCCCTGAATATTCCAGATACTTCTTCGCCTTTTCACTTTGCTCCTTTAAAGGACCTACTCTGCCTTCAAGCTCTCCTAAAATATCAGTCAAGCGCAAAAGGTTATCCTGTGCCACAGCAAGATGACGTTCCGATTCTTCCTTCTTTGCTCTGAATTTAGAAATACCTGCCGCTTCTTCGAAAATTTCTCTGCGGTCATCCGATTTCGCCGCAACGATTTCAGAAATGCGTCCTTGTCCTATAATAGAATATCCGTCTTGACCAAGACCTGTATCCATAAATAGTTCCAATATATCTTTAAGTCTTACCGTATTGCCGTTAATTTGATATTCACTCTCGCCGGAACGGTAATAACGACGTGTCACAGCCACATCGTCGGAGTCAAATGAAAGCTGCCTTGATGAATTATCAATAGTCAGTGTTACCTCGGCAAAGCCTACCTGCTTTCTTAAAGCGGTACCGTTAAAGATAACATCCTCCATCTTTTTTCCGCGCAGACTTTTACTCGATTTTTCACCGAGTACCCATCTGACAGCATCACTGATATTGGATTTTCCGCTTCCGTTAGGACCGACTACTGCGGTAATTCCGTTACCGAAGGTAAGCTTTGTTCTATCCGGAAAGGATTTAAAGCCTTGTATTTCAAGAGATTTTAACTGCACCGTTATTTCACCTCGACCTGATATTTTTCTAAGGATTCGTCACCTGTAACCTTACATGTGACCCTATATCTTTCTTCTAATTTGAGTATATTTTCTCTTTTTTGCCCAACCATGGGAGAAACTCCTTTCGGACATACAAAAATATTGCCCGAGAAGTGTTTGCTTTTTTTTATTTTTTTTATGGCATTTTTTAAATAAATTTTACTTTCACAGAGCTCTCTGAAGGCAGGGTGAAAAGGTCCTGCCGCAACAGAATCATCAAGTCCTGCCGAATGAAGTCCGACTCTTATGACCTTAATACCTTTATCTTCAAAAAGAGTTATCATTTGTGCTACTTCCTCAGCTGCACTGTCAACACTTTGGGGACTGTGTTTTCCCGAACGATAAAGGTCGTACAGGGCGGTATCTTTTATGACGAGAGTAGGATATATTCTGACAGTATCGGGCATTAGTTCTGCCGCTTTAATAGCTGTCATCCTGTCAAGCTCACGAGTTGAGCCATACATACCTGTCATTATCTGCAAGCCTAATTCAAAACCATGCTTTTTGATTTTACGGCAGGCTTTGTATGTGTCCTCAGCTGTATGTCCGCGGCGATTTTTTCTTAATACCTCATTAGAAAAGCTCTGTGTACCGAGCTCTATCGCCTTGACATTGTAGCCTTTAAGCAGATTTAATATTTCGTCATCAATACAGTCAGGACGGGTCGAAATGCGTATTCCGTCAAAATGCT
>CAYRPK010000123.1:0-4886 GCA_964426175.1 uncultured Eubacteriales bacterium
CTCAATTTCAAGAATTTTAGCTGCTTCGTCAACTCTCTTTTTAATTTCATCCTTAGGAATCTTACGGAGCTTAAGACCGAATGCCATATTCTCAAAAACAGTCATATGAGGATAAAGTGCATAGTTCTGGAACACCATTGCTATGTTTCTGTCTTTAGGTGCAACGTCATTAACAAGACGGTCGCCTATGTAAAGCTCGCCTTCGGTAATCTCTTCAAGGCCGGCAATCATACGGAGAGTAGTTGACTTACCGCAACCGGAAGGACCTACCATGATAATGAATTCGCCGTCTTTAATTTCAAGATTGAAATCGGAAACAGCAACTACACCACCGGGGTATTTCTTGTAGATTTTTTGCAGTGATACGCTTGACATTAAAAATAACCTCCACTATAAAATTTAACTTTAATAAATTCAAAACCAATTTACCGTATAATTATAACAGATAATTTTGATTTTGTGTATTGGTGTGACTGACAATTTTTTTGCTCTGCATTTGTTCACTTTCACCAACAATTAGAAGAATTCTAAAAAATCAGCTGTTTTTTGTGCACTTTTACCCAATATTTTACCATTAATTGGAAAAGTTGTTTTTATGGTAAAAGATACCACTTTGTTTGTTTACAAAAAATATACATTCTGCAGTATAAAGCTCAACTTTATTCATAAAAACGCCGCATATTTTTATAAAATCACGCCTATTTGGTTTCCAAAACTGCTGTTTCACTTGATTTCAATTTAGCCAGCAGCTCTTCTTTATCCAAATCATCTCCGCTTTTTCTCAGCTGCTTTACAAGGGTAATCGTAACAATAATCAAATTAATTGCGACGACAATCGCCAATTCTTCGAAGCTAAAAAACTGCACATAGAAAAGATATCTGCAAATCGATAAAAGTGACGCGCCTACAGTAATAAGAGAAACGTAGATTTTCTTCGGTATCCAGAATGCAAAAACTATAGACACAATATCGGCAAGATAGTAGTATCTTTCATGCATATGCGGCAACACAAAAGGAAGCATCAAGGCATAAAATAACGCTACCGTAATGATTATGTCATCATTTAGTTTGAACTTTTTACGGTATATTGCAGCAAGGCTTATAAGTGTAACGGCAAGTGCAAAAAGCACTGCAGGCTTGCCCAAATACTCTGCATAATCATCCGGAATCCACGAATATAAATTTGGGAAGTACAACGCAAGACGCGGATATTGTGCCGCTTGATCAAAATATATCGTGAGCAAATCAAAAAGCGGTCGTCCTGCCAAAAGCGACGGTATTATAGAAATAAAATAGATTAGCGGTACCAAAAGCAGAGTTCTCCAGCGAATTCGCTTTTTAAGTATCATAACAGCGATAAAAGGAAGGAAAAATATCGCCTGGATTTTAAAGATAAAAGAAACAGAAAAGGCTATCATCGCCTTTACGTCCTTACCTTTTAGAACATAATAAAGGCAGGCTATCAACGCCGATGTGAATATAGCATCGCACTGTGCCCAGCATGCAGAATTCAAAAATACTGTCGGGCAAAAAAGCACCGTAGCGTAAGCAATAAGTCCGTAGCCTTTATCCTTGTATTTTAAATTTACAATTCGCATAACATAAAAAGCCAAAACTATATCAGCAACACATGAAACCGCTTTAATTGCAGTCAGCGCAGACAGCGGAAGAAATGTCAACAAAGACAGAATATAAAAGTAAGGCGGTGTATAATCTCCTATTCTGGTGCCGAGAGCATTAAAGGGACCCATCTCTATAATAGCATTCATCCAAGGTTGAAGAAAAGTATTAAAATCACCCGATTGAAAGGGAAACAGAAGATATCTCATATACATGGCAATTGCCGTAATCACTATTATGAATATAATATTCTCTGTGCGTTTATCAAAAAAATGTTCATCACGGTAGCTGTTCAGCTTAATCTGCTTAGCATTTTCCATGTATGTTCCCATTCCTTTCGTTCCGTATAAGCCTTGAATTTTATGCAAAAGATAAAAGGCTGTCTCTTTGCGTTAATTATGTATCCTTTTTACCGATTTATTCCTCTTGACTGTAGATTTCTTTGTTTGCAACCTCGGCTATAAACACAATATCGCTTACCTCTCTTCCGCCCTCATAAGGACGGTTTACCGTTTCGCCCATATATGCCATAACAGCGGTCTGTCCTCCGTCAAGGTTATATGCCGCACGGCATCCCAATTCATCCATAAGCGCCGAAAGCGATACAAGTGACATTCCTACCGAATATCCCGACTGACGCCCGTCGACCAAAACCAGACAATAATGCCCCGGCTCATAATATCCCAAGGCACAGCGAGGATGTGCCTTGGCAATACTGCTGTCAAAGCTGGGAATTGCATCTCCGTTCTCATCAAGCAACGACGGTCCGAATGACCAAGCTTGATATGCGCCGCCGTCTATTACCGCCTGCAAATCAAAATCCTCTGCCGAATATGTTTTAAATATGCCGTTGTAATATAGTACGCCTACATCACCCCAAACAGTATCGCGGTAAAGAGTACCGTTACGTATAACAACCCCCATCTCTCTTGCTCCGTAAAAGTCACCGTTTGTTGCGATGATTGCATCATTAAGCTGTGCAAGATTGGGAACCGTGTCTTTGTATCCTCTTCCGTAGGTATCTTCTGCAAGCGCCGTTTGAAAATTGTAAATACTTGATATGTATATATCAGCCACATAATACGTAACTGAATTCTTATTGACCGCAGTTATCGAAACATTGACATTGCCGCTTTGATAGGATGTATCTGTCTGAACCGTACTGCCGTCCTGCGTGAATTTATCCGCCCATTTAACACTCCAATCACCAGGGGTATCGTATATAACTATTCCTTTAAAGCCGCCGCTTCGGGGCAGAACATGATGGAAAAGTGCAAAGACCAAAAGTGCTGCTCCTAAACAGCAGATATCGGTAATTATCACCTTCCAAATAGGCATTTTTTTCTTTTTTTCGCAGCAAACAGTCAAGCGGTCCTGCACATCGGAAACTGATGCCTCAGTTTCTGTTATATTATCCGCCTCATTAGCGATATTCTCTTCTGAAAACACCTCTTCCAAAAATTCCACCCCCTACTTCAGTTGCAAAAATACATTATAAATAATACCACATAACTGTAAAGTTGTAAACATTGTATTTTGAATTTTATTAAAACCTAAATTGACATTACTTTTTTAACGAAAATTATTTGCAAAACAATCCCGTTATTTTTAATTAAACGTAATATCCGCTATCGTTGAAATAAATCGTTAGTTTCTTATCTCTTCCTACCTTGACAATTGAAAGAATTTTATATATAATTTTAAAAGATATAAACTTTAGGGGGCTTAATAATGAAAAAAGCAAAAAGACTGTTAGCCTTGTTGCTTTCAGTAGCAATGCTGATAATGGTTTTTGCAGGATGTGTTCTGCAGGCAGATGCCGATGTTTCCTTCACTATTACCGATTCCAACGGTAAAGGAACAGCCAGCATTAATTTTTATGTAGCCAACAGTGCCGACGGTGCCGATATTCCTGCAAAAAATCTTAAAACATACGCTGATGACGGAATAACTGAAATAACCGATGTAACGCAGGAGTACGAAGGTCTTGCCGCTTGGATTCAGAACTATGCTCAGACTAAGGGTGTCGAATCCGCAACTGCAGTATTGCAGAACGGAACAACCGATAGATATTTTCGCAACGGCAATAACGGATATGCTAAGTATTCGAGCAATACAATTACCCTTACCTTCTCCTTTGACTACCTCGATATGCTCAAGGAGCAGCTTGCCGCTCTTAAGGGCTCTGCCCTGACTGACGGATCTGTTTCGGGAAGCTATGCTGAAGGTAGCTATACGTTTTCAATTTCTTTAAACGAAGTTCAGTTGGTTTTAAACGGTATGAACACTGCTTTGAAAGCAGATACCGATTATTATACGGATTCTGATGATCAATCATGGGATGTGTTTGGTCTTTCCGGCGGCGAGGAAACTGCCAAAACCGACAATATAGCCTCAGTGGTATCCGCTACGGTTGGATCTGCCACGAGTAGCGAATATCTCTTGGACGAGAATAACACCGCCATCCTTACTGTTACCGGCGCAGTTGAAGAAGCCAGCGAATCCGAGGAGCAGCTCAACGCCGCAAAGCAGATCCTCATAAATGCTGTCACAGCAGCTCAAGGTTATGTTGAGGCAGATTACTCTACCGATACATGGAGTGCATTTGAAACTGCGCTTACCTCTGCTAATAACCTTGTTGCAAACGGTGCAGACAAATCCGCAACCTATACCTCCGCCGCAGATACTCTTAATGCCGCATGTAAAGCGCTCGTTTATGTTGCTCCCACCGAAGGCAACATCGCTCACGATTACGGTACTGCTTACGATAACGAAGCCCGTAATAACTATTCTTCAGATAATACAGAGCTCTCTCTCAACGACGGAAGCGAAAACTCAACTTGGCAGTATGCGTCTAATGATACAACAGATATGTATGCAGGCATTGAATTCCCCGTCAGTGCTCAAGTAACGCAGATAGCCTTTGTTACCACAGGCATTGCAACAGACGGTGGATGGCATGATTATGTTCTGTCAGGAAAATATACTATTTCCTATTATAACGGAGAAGAATGGATCAACGTTTCTGCAGTCGAAAGTTCCAATGCCCTCGTATGCAATTTCGCTGAACCAACCAAGATTTCTAATATCAAGATTACATTCACTGCAGCCGCAACATTTGCGCCTAAGCTAAAAGAGATCTATGTCATAGGTACCAGCTTGGCTCTTGACATTGCAAAAAAAGAACTCAACGCTACCCTTGCCGCTGCTGCACTTCTTGAAAGCGATGCATACACCTCTGATTCTTGGGCTACCCTTTCATCTGC
>CAYRPK010000124.1:0-4823 GCA_964426175.1 uncultured Eubacteriales bacterium
TTTCTTCGACGGTAGCGGTTCAATGCATACGTATTCCTAAAAAAATAAAATATACACAAAGGATGAAAAAAATGAGAAACAAACTGTCGATCATACTGGCGTCGATAGCAGGTGTATGCTGCTTTGCAGTAGTATTGGTTGCTATGATATCCACCGGTAAGATCACGGTGAGCGAAGGCTCTCCGCTTTATCCTGTCGTGCAGCTTTTCGGTAGCACGCAGCAGACAGGCGGTACAGCAGAGGGTTCTACGCTCGAAGCTCTCAACGTAACAATGGCGAACTCGGTTCCTGATGAACTTTATATCTCTCCGAGTGATGTCAGTGTTTACGACGGTTATGCCTACACGGCGGATACAACGGGAGGTAAGGTTTATAAAACAAATCTTTCAAATAATTCCGTTGTAGCTACCTATGAGGCAGGAAAGCAGGTCAACTCTGTTAAAGTTGTAGACGGTAAGGTCTATATCATGCAGGGTCAGCTTGCAGGCGATCTCGTTATTACCGATACTTCTTTTAAAAACACGGTAACAGTAGAGGTCGGTCACACTCCGAATGATATTGCTGTCAGCGGCAACAAGGCTTATGTTGCAAATCGCTTCTCCAATACTGTTTCGGTAGTTGATCTTAATGCGAATACCGTAATCAAAACCGTAGATGTCGGACGTGAGCCCGAGTCCATGGTGCTTGTTGGAAATGAAGTATATGTTGCTTCGCATCTTCCCGAGGATGATGCAACTTCAGACCTCGTTTCTGCCGATATTTACGTTATCAGCACCGCTTCTGATGCAGTAACCGATACTATTCCCATGATAGACGGAACGGGTAGTGTTAAGGATATCTGCGCTTCTCCTGACGGAAAGCAGCTTTATCTTTCATGCATCATCTCGCGTTATACTTATCCCACAACTCAGCTTGACAGAGGTTGGATCAATACTAATGCCGTTGCAATAGTTGATGTTGCTTCAAAAACTAATGAAGTAACCGTCCTTATTGATGATGTTGATCTCGGTGCAGCCAATCCTTGGGGTGTAGCGGTTACCGATGACGGCAAACAGCTTGTTGTTGCGGCTTCGGGTACTCATGAGGCGGTTATCATTGACGTGACTGAAATGAACAAGCGTATCAATGCTGTTAAGAATGGTAACGGACTTGTTGATACAGTCGGGGATATCGTAGATTATCTTCCCTTCCTTAATGATGCTAAGACCAGAGTTCAGCTTGAAGGTAACAGCCCTCGCGGTATTTCTATTGCAAATGGCAAGGCATATATCGCTGAGTACTTCACCGGTGATATTGCAGTTGTTGATTTAAGCAATAATACTGTCAATACCGTATCCTTAGGCGAGCAGCCCGAGAATGACCTTGTAAGAGAAGGTAATATCCTTTTCTATGATGCATCTGTCTGCTATCAGCAGTGGCAGAGCTGTGCAAGCTGTCATCCCGATGCACGTGCTGACGCATTTAACTGGGATAACTTAAACGACGGTCTTGGCAATCCCAAGAGCACAAAGAGTCTTCTTTATTCGCACCGTACTCCTCCTACCATGGTTACGGGTATCCGTGCAAGTGCAGAGGTTGCGGTAAGAGCAGGTATGAAGTATATCGAATTTAATAATCTTGATGAATCCGGCATGGTAGCGCTTGATGAATACATCAAGGCTCTTCAGCCTGAACAGAGTCCCTATCTTAACCGTGACGGAACACTCTCTGAGGCAGCACTTCGCGGTGCAGAGATATTCGAGGAGGCAGGATGCGTAACGTGTCATACCGCTCCTCTTTATACAGACCTTAAGACTCACAGTGTTGCACTTCATGAGCAGGTAGACGGTTGGGAAAACCGCGACATGGATACTCCCACTCTTATTGAAGTATGGCGTACAGGTCCCTATCATTATAACGGTATGTTTGAGACCATGTATGAGAGCATGGGCTATGACGCTCCCGAGCTTACCGAGCAGGAAATGAGCGATCTTGCCGAATATGTACTTTCTATCGGTGCCGAGAATGAAATTTACGGAATTGAGCAGGTATTTTCGACTGCTGCTGACGGTGTTACTACCGAATACAGCAAGCTTTCGGCAGGCGCAACTATAAACAGCTTCACCGTAAGAAAGCAGTGGGCGACCTCTGCTACTGCCAAGGTTACCGTAACCCTTTGTAAGAAGGACGGAACAGTTATTGAAACCTTTGAAAAGACTCTCGGTGATATCGAAGTCAATTCGGTAGACAAGGTTGAGCTTTCGATGAAGGTTCCTGCAGATTTAGGCAGTGGAGGATATCTTAATTTCGCTATAACCGATGCCGAAACGGGCACAACGCTCGCAACGGATGTAAAATATGTTTGTGATTAAGGAGGTGAGCGTAAATGAAACTTACTAAGAATATATTTAAAAGAAGCTTTTCTTTCGTAATGTTCCTTGCTGTTATGCTGACTACAGTCTGCTCGACCGGTATTGCGCTCACTGTAAACGCTGACGAAACAGGCAAGATTACAACGGTAACGCTTGAAGAATCCACGCTCCTTGATGACCTTATGGAAACTGCCACACAGTTTGTAGTTATTAAAGCAAAGCAGCACGGCGGTTCGCACTATGCATATACCGAGGCTATTGCCGAGGAAATAAACGATTCCTACTACGCAGAAGGCACCGAGACAAACTTCCGTCCGGGCTCCCAGATGGTACTTGTCAGCCTTAAAAAATCGGGCGGTAAGGTCGTTGAGACTCAGGAAGTTCTCATTGACAGCTCTAACGGTGTTCTTCGTGATCCCGATGTTTCCGAAGACGGAAAGAGAGTTCTTTTCTCTTGGAAGCAGACCTCTTCAGATGACTATCATCTTTATGAAATGACTCTTGCTGACCGTAGTATCAGACAGCTCACTTTTGGTAGCGGTATTGCTGATTTTGAGCCGCAGTATACTGCAAACGGCAACATCGTATTCTCTTCCTCAAGGTGCATTCAGACGGTTGACTGCTGGAAGACTCCCGTATCCAACCTCTATATGTGCGGTCCCGACGGCGAGAATATCGTAAGACTTACTTACGATCAGGTTCACGACACCTTCGCAACTACCACCTCTGACGGACGTGTCATCTATACTCGTTGGGACTACAATGACCGTACTCAGATGTGGATTCAGGGTGTATTCCAGATGAATCCCGACGGAACTAACCAAACTGAGCTTTGGGGTAACAATGCAAACTTCCCCACTACGCTTCTTCACACCCGTGAAGTTCCCGGCGAAAGCGATATGTATATCTCTGTCGCTTCGGGTCACCACACTTATCAGGCCGGTAAGCTCGTTTTCCTCGATCTTTCCGAGGGACGTAACGATAAGGACGCTGTTACCTTTGTATTCCCTGACTCTAACAGCAATAAGAATGATAGTGTAGATGCTTTCGGTCAGTCCGGACCTCTTTATAAGTACCCCTATGCAATAAGCAGTACTGAATTCCTTGTTTCATATGCTGAAAACGGCTGGAGCAGTTCAAATAAAGCAGGCACTCCCTTTGATATTTGTCTTATGAATACCGACGGCGAGAAGATAGTTCTCGTTGAAGGCACAGAGGAGCTCCCTGCATCTCAGATAGTTCCCATCATGACGAGAACTATGTTTGAGCGTGCTTCTATGGTAAACTATGCTTCAACCACAGGCACCTACTATGTTGCCAACGTTTACGAAGGCGATAGCATGGAAGGTATTCCTGTAGGAACTGCAAAGTATCTCCGTGTTGTTGAGATTGTATACCGTGCATACGCGGTTGGTGCTACCGTTGCGGCCGGTTCAGGTACTTCAGATCCCTATACTCCTATTGCTACCGGTAACGGTTCATGGGACGTAAAGGCAGTTTTGGGAATAGTCCCAATTGAAGAAGACGGTTCCGTACTCTTCAAGGTGCCCGCACTTACACCTGTATATTTCCAGCTTCTTGATGAAGACGGATTTGTTATTCAGACCATGCGTTCGTGGTCGACCCTTATGCCTAACGAGACGTATTCATGCGTCGGTTGCCATGAGGATAAAAATACTGTTCCCCCTGCAAATTCAGATGTTACTCTCGCAATGAAGAAGGGTGTTCAGGAACTTCAGCCCGATTTGTGGCAGGATCCTGACTATAATTGCTATGAGGATGAAGCTGTTGGCTTTGATTATCTTGAGATAGTTCAGCCCATACTTGATGAGCATTTCACCGAGCTTCATTCCAATATTGAGAAGACCAGCTTTGGTTCTGACGTAACCAGCATCATCTTTGATGAACGCAGTGAATGGTCTTATACAACTACTGCTCCCGCATCAAGTTGGATAAATGCAAACTTTGACGATTCCGCATGGGAAACCGAATATGCTCCCTTCGGTACTGTCGGCACTGCACCAGGTCAGCCTAATGCAGTATGGAACAGCGATTCCATCTGGATGCGCAAGAGCTTCAAGCTCAATATGTATCAGCTTTATGAAAACAATATCGAGCTTTACATTGCAAACGCAGGTGCGGCTGAGGTTTACATCAACGGCACTCTCGTTTACAATACTACCTCCGCTGTAACCGCATATCAGACCGTTGTCTTTACCGATAAGATGCTTGAAGCTTGCGTGCTTGGCGATAATGTCATCACTATCAAGGCAAGCAAGGGCACAAACGGCAACTTCATCGATGCGGCTCTCAAGGTCGGTGATTCGGCACTTTCCACCGAAACTCTTATTAACGGTAAGAGTACATGGAAGTATAAGATGAGCTCAAGCGATTCCATCGACTCAAACTGGGCAGCTACAAACTATAACGATAGCTCCTGGGCATCAGGCTCCGCACCCTTTGGTGACAGAG
>CAYRPK010000125.1:0-4823 GCA_964426175.1 uncultured Eubacteriales bacterium
CAACCTGTATAGTAGCGAAAAACTTAGCAGGCTGACTTGTTAATTTTGAAAGTCTCTTTGCCTTACGGTTACCCTCTTCTGTCAGCATTTCAAGCTCAGCATCATCCATTGTTATGACAGCAATTTCAGCACACGCAAAAATAGCATTAAGAGCAATAAGTATTACCTGTAGTATGAGTTGTCCCCATATGTGATTGTCCATTTTTTCCTCCAATTATATAAAATAAAAATAAAAAAGCAAAGCCCCTGACGAAAAGTCGCCGGACTTTGCTTAGCTTTTAAATTTTAATACAACATCGCCCAATTGGGTCGCCCGTTGCAGTACCGTCCATATCTACTCGTACTCCTTTATATTACGGATATGATATCATACTTACACTTATTTGTCAATAGCATATTATTTTCACCTGTCATTCACCTGTCAATAATATATTATTTTCACCTTTATTGACAATTTAACAAATCCATGTTAATATAGTATTAAATTAATTATTTACATCCCAAAACGCAAAAATATATTAATCCATCAATTTTGATGTTAAAAATTTATATTTGTTTGATTTTGGGAAATTCAAAATGAGAGGTGTAAAAAATGAGACCGAAAAAACTTTTAGCGACGGGGCTTGCGGCGGCAATGTCACTCAGTGCCTTTCCCTCGCCCATGCCTGTCGGCGCGCAGGGTGTTGCCGCCGCATCATACACGAGTCAGCCTAATATCGTCATGATATTGCTTGATGATACTGGCGCGAGGGAATTCAGCTGCTATGGCAACACCTTTAACGAAACTCCGTATATCGACAGCGTTGCACAAAGCGGCATGAAATTTAATCATTTTTATACTCAACCCGTCTGCTCGCCTTCTCGCGGTTGCCTTATGACGGGTAACAACACTCTGCGAAACGGCGTAACTAACTTTCTGCAGGAAAATCATCCTGCATATCTTGATCCCGAGGAATTCACCGTCATGCCGGAGCTAATGAGCAGTGCCGGCTATCACACGGGAATAATCGGAAAATGGCATCTGTGCGCCGGTACCGATTGGGATACATCCGCCGGCTCGGTATATAATTTTGGCTGGGATGAGGCGCTGATGTGCGAACAGAAATCTATCGGCTACGGCGATTATTATTATCCGTACACTCATATTCCGCAGGTCACGGGACTTGAAGATGGCGAATACCTCGTCGATGCGATGTATGACGAGGCGGTAAGCTTCATCGAGCGCAATCAGGACGAGCCATTTTTCCTCTACCTGTCGCATTATGCTACGCATATCACATTGGATGCACCCGAGGAAACGGTCGAATATTTCCAGCAAAAGCGCGGCACTACAGCCAACCGCGAAACTAACGACCGTAACCCCTATCTCGCCGCCATGCTCAAGCACTTGGATGACGGCGTTGCCGCCATCGACAAACAGCTTGAAGACCTTGGTTTAAAAGAAAATACTATCCTTATCATAGCATCGGATAACGGAGGCGAGACACGTATCACCTCAAACGGCGAATTGCGCGGCGGTAAGCGACAGCTATATGAGGGCGGCATCACGAGTCCGCTTATCATACGTTGGCCTGAGGCGATGAAAACAGGCTCGGTCATCGAAACGCCTGTCAGTATGATAGATTTTTATTCCACATTCGCCGAAGCTGCCGGGATCCCACCGGATGAAATACCCGAAAACAGCGGCGTCAGCCTTATGCCAATTCTTACAGGCAGTGGGGAGCTTGATAGAGATACACTTTATTGGATATATCCGCGTAATACAGGGTATAATCCGGGGGACAATTTCACCAACGCAGAATTTCATGAGGGTGGCGCTATCCGCAAGGGTAACTTTAAATATCTTGAGTCCTTCGCCTTCCCCGATCGACGAGAGCTTTATGATTTAAACTCTGATCCGAGTGAACAGAATAATCTCATCGAGGAATACCCTGAGCTATACCGTCAGTTAGCACGTGAGTTGCACGAAAATCTTGAAAAAGACACGATAGGCAAGGTTTTTACTGCAACATTTGCTAACAAAGAAAATTATCGCTATAACAGTATCGGGAATATCTCGCGAGCTGACGGCACCTACAAAGCATCCGGCAACGGTATCAGCATCGTTACAGTTGAGGATTACTGGTACTACGATACTCAAAGTGAGGTCGAGGTCACGGTGGATAGCGGCGGCAGAGCAGGTATTGTTTTGCGTTCTAATCTTGCTGCTCCGACCAATGATGCTTACACCTCGTACGCTGTAACCATCAGCGCTGCAAGCGGTTTGGTAGAGATTTTGAACGTCAGAGGTGATGATGTTTACCCCGTTGCATTGGCAAAAGCTGATATCAAGGCAAATACCATGTATAAGCTAAAGGTCGTTGCCGACAGTTATAATATCAAGGTTTATCTTAACGATAAATTTGTTTTGGAATGTGATGACGAAAGCTATTTCAAGGGTAGCTTAGGTCTGTATTCCGAAGGCTCGACCTCTACCTTTGATAATCTTACCGTCACGGGTATTGAGGGTGCAAATCCTGTCACAGACCGTCAGTTAGGCTTTGAGACTGAAGATGTAACCAAGGTCATGTATAATGATCTCTACATCTATTTTGACGAAGCTCCCACCGAAATCGACGGTGAGCTATTCGTTCAGGCTGAGAAAATTGCCGATGCAATCAGCGGCGAAGCCGTTTTGGACGGCAACTCCATAACCCTCTCATATTACGGTCACGAGGCTGTTTACATTGAAGGCAGTACAGCCGGCAAGGTCAACGGTCATGATGTAACCTGGAGCAAAGCACCGTTTATGCAAAACGGCAAGCTCATGGTTGCTTTGACAGACCTTTGCAACGGACTTGCATTAAAGGCAACGACAAAAGATGATATTATTTTGCTTGAATTGGAATTTGAGCGAGAAATAAAAGCTAGTGACGCCACTTTAAGCGGCGCATGGACATCTTCGGGAACTTCTCGTTACTCCACGCAAAAGGGCGCATCGGCTGAGATAGTATTCAGCGGAACTGAGATCGCGCTCTATACTAACCGCAGTAATGACAGCGGTATGTTTGAAGTATACCTCGACGGTACTCTTATGGCTATCATAGACGGATACGGTCAAGGCGGTGAAGCAGTTTCCTATTCGGTTGACGGTCTTGACAGCGGCGCACACACCTTAAAATTAGTAAACCGCGGCGAAGCCGGTCAAGGAAGCGGTACTAAGCTTTCCGTTTCGAGGGTCGTTGTCACTACGCGCGGCTCTACCCTGCCCGAGACGATAGCAACACAGTCTGAGCTGATACTTGATACCGACGATAGACTTAACTATGTCGGCACTTGGACTAAGCGCGATTCAGGCGGCGCTTACGGCGGCACCGTCACACGTTCAACGACCAAGGATGCTTCATGCGAGCTGAGCTTTAACGGATACGGAGTGCGGCTTTACTTAGGTCGCGGCGTTTCATGTGCTGTGCTTGAGGTTTATATCGACGGCGAGCTTGCCGCAACGATAGACGGTTACAGCGCGGTAGGTGTTCAGAAGTCACTCGTCTTTGAGGATCTTTCACTCAAGGACGGTGAGCATACCATAAAGGTCGTCAATACCGGAGTCAAAGGCGAAGGCAGTAACGGAACAAACCTTAATATTGACGCTTTTGAAGTTTTCAGTTACGGCGAGGCGGTATCGAACGAGCTTATTCTTAATACAGATTCCAAGATCATCTATAACGGCAACTGGAACAAGGTCGTTTTTGCAAACGCTTATGGCGGCACAGTTACACGTTCTACCGCAAAGAATGCTTCATGTGAGCTAAGCTTTGATGGCTACGGAATTAGACTTTTCTTAGGTCGCGGCCCTGTTTGCGGTATTTTTGAGATATACTTGGACGGTGAGCTTGTCGAAACGATAGATGGTTATCAGAAGGATACCGCACAGCAACTACTGGTTTACGAGAATACCTCACTCGAGTCGGGAATACATACGATAAGAGTGGTAAACTCGGGAACTCGAAGTAACAGCAGCACGGGAACGAACCTTAATATTGATGCTTTTGAAGTACTTAATCGCGAGGCTATCGTCAGCGACGAAGAGGTCGCAAGGGCCATCAGCTTAATAAAATATCTGCCTGTTGCCGCTAATATCGTTGAAGGTCATCGTAGTACGGTAGATGCGGTAAATGCCGTTTATTCGGCACTGACTGATGAGCAGAAGGCAGAGGTCAGCAATTACTCACGTTTGGAAGCTATCAACACTGCTTTGAACACGCCCGATACGCCCGACGTCATGAAGGGTGACGTAAACGGTGACGGTGAAATCAACTCCACCGACTTTACTCAGGTACGCCGTCACTTTCTCGGCACCTTCACCATTGCAGAAGAACATCTTGACGCTGCTGACGTTGACAGCGACGGACAGATTAACGGTACTGACTTTATGCGTATCCGCAGACATTTCTTAGGTTTGTTTGAAATAAATGCATAATATTCATATAACAGCCGAGTCAAAGGCATCGGTTCTTTAAGGACAAAAACGAAAATATCAGCCGAAATAAGAGAAAGTAAACTCTTACTTCGGCTGGTTCTGTCGTATACTGTTACAAACAGGGAATTTGTGTGCCAAATTACGAAAATGTGAAATCTTCGCTAACTCTCAGGTGAACTTGAAATCTTACTGTTTCGGTGAAATAAAATCCGCCCACTCGACGTCGAGGCGAATTTCACTTCCCGAAGGGCAATTTCACGCACCGCAGGTGTATTTCACCCACCCGAAAGAGTGGATTTCGTTGCTAAGTGTCCTTATGGGCACTTTGTTTATGACTTGGCTGTTTTCTATCATCTCTTTTGTC
>CAYRPK010000126.1:0-4807 GCA_964426175.1 uncultured Eubacteriales bacterium
CCATCTTCTTTATGTTCTTTTTGTAGGCGGCATTGATAGCAGCATTAAAGCTGGCAGAATCAACACCAATTTCGATTTCGTATTTGTTTGTTGCTACATTCTCACATTTGATAAGGCTCATTTAAAATTCCTCCTAAATTTGTTATACCGAATAAAGATTATATCACATTGTAGAAAATATTACCACTAATTTTTATAAAAAATATGTTAAATATCAACCAAAACAGGTGAAAATTGAAGAAAATCTGCTGAAACAAGATGAAAATTCATGTCAAAAGCGCATCCGTTAAACCCAAGATATGCTCCAGAACCATGTAAATGGCCATAATAACAATGCTTGACACCGTATTCACGCATGATATCAATTAAGCTTCCGCTTACCTTATCGGCAAATAACGGCGGAAAATGCAGGAATACTATTGGATTTTTATATCCTTTCTTAACAGCATCCTCTAAAGACATTTTAAGGCGCAACGCTTCCCTGTTTTCAATTTTTTCAGAATAATCCTTTGCGTCGTCAAAAAACCAACCGCGAGTTCCGCAAATGGCTTTATCCTCAACGATCAAACAATTATTTTGTAAAAGCGAAAAAGATTTTATATTATGCTCCGCCCAAAAATCTGTTGTTTTTTTTAGGCTGTTCCACCAAAAATCGTGATTACCTCTGAGCAGTATCTTTTTTCCGGGCAAAGATTCGACAAATTTAAAATCTTCTAACGCTTCATCAAGAGTAGTTGCCCATGAAAAGTCTCCAGGCAAAATCACAGTATCGCTTTCCCCTATTTTTAACCGCCAATTTTCCTCCAGCCGTGGGACATAATTCTCCCAACCCTTAAAAAAATCCATAGGTTTATCACAGGAAAAAGAAAGGTGGAGGTCACCGATAGTATAGATAGACATCGCTTTGAACCTTTCAATATTTATTCTTTTGTTGTATTTTAACAGAAAAACATAAATTTTACAATAATATTAGCTGTTATATTTCAAAAAATATTTATGCGGCTTTGTGTCGCGTAAATTCACATCAAAGGAATGAGCACACTATGAACAGAGCTGATTGTAAAGATAACGGCAACACAAGATGCAAAACTATTGACGGCATTATCTGTGACGTTACAAATTGCAAATATCACAATATTGACTGTAAATGTACCGCAAATCAAATAAACGTAGGTCCGGGGTACGCTTCCTCCTCTTCGGATACAGTTTGCAGTACTTTTAAGCCAAAATCGGATATTTGAAGAAAACGAGAGCCTTGATTTTACAAGGCTCTCTAATTTTTAAAGACAGGATAAAACGGTTTTGTTCATTTCAGAGGGGTCACACACTGCCGTGAAACGAACATCTTTATCTTTAAGCTCATCGATCTGAGCAGGTATAGGCATTTTACTGATTTCAGAAAGCTGCTTTAATTGAGCAAAATCATCCTGTTCACTGTTTACACCTAAAGCTTCCAACACGCTTGCAGGGAATTTAAAAGGTGATGCAGTGGAAGCAAGAACGGTATGAGTTAAATCATGAGTTTTTAAGAAATATCTGTTATATGCCGAAATAGCTACTGCTGTATGTGTATCGGGAACATATCCGTATCTGTCATAAGTCAACTTAATGGTATTCATAGTTTCTTTGTCATCAGCATAGAGCGCCTCAAAATGAATACGAAGTCTCTCTTTAATCTTTTCGCTAACCTCAAAGCGTCCTGTCTTTGCAAGCTGAGTATAAAGCTCTCTTACATATGCATCATCATAATCAGAAAGAGCGTAAATGAGTCTTTCAAGATTACTTGAAATAAGAATATCCATCGACGGAGAAATCGTGGTATGAAATTCTCTGTTTCTGTCATATACGCCTGTGGTAATAAAATCCGTAAGAACATTGTTAACATTAGAAGCACAAATGAGCTTTCCAATGGGAAGTCCCATTTTTTCTGCATAGAATGCTGCTAAAATATTACCGAAATTGCCCGTAGGAACACAAACATTCATACTCATATTTTTATCTATTTTACCAGCATTGACCAGATCACAGTATGCAGAAACATAATAAACGATCTGAGGTACAAGTCTGCCCCAGTTAATGGAGTTAGCACTTGAGAAGGTGTATCCGCCTTCATCTACAGCCTTTTTCATATCAGCACCTGTAAAGATAGCCTTAACTCCGGTCTGAGCATCATCAAAATTACCCTTAATTCCGCATACAGCAACATTTTCGCCCTCTTGGGTAATCATTTGAAGCTTCTGCATATTGCTTACACCATCAGAGGGATAAAATACGAGGATTTTTGTATTATCAACATCTTTAAAGCCTTCAAGCGCGGCTTTACCCGTGTCACCCGAGGTAGCAACAAGAATAAGCGCTCTTTTGTCGGAATGTTTTTTTAAAGATGCAGTCAGAAAATGAGGTAAAATCTGAAGTGCCATATCCTTAAATGCGCAGGTAGGTCCATGCCACAGCTCAAGAATACTTAACTCATTTGAAAGAGTTTTCACGGGTGCAATATCATCTGAACCAAATTTTTCCGCAGAATATGCAGAATTAATGCAAACATCTAACTCTTCATCGGTAAAATCTGTTAAGAATTTGCTTAAGATAAGCTTTGCTCTGCCGCGATAATCAGTTTTAAGGTAGTCATTAATATCGCCGAGCGTAGGCATTTCCTGAGGAACAAAAAGTCCACCGTCCTCGGAAATACCTTGTAAGATTGCATCCTTAGATTCAATTCTTAAAGATGAATTTCTTGTACTTTTAAATAACATGTATTATTCCACCCTTTAGAAAATAATTTATAGTATAAATTTAAAATGCAGCCTCGAAATGCACGATATTATCAGCGCCCGGAATTTCTTTACCGTCAAGATAAATTTCAATTACATCAAATCTTATCGGCGTATCAATTTTATATGTAACAATGAATGTTTGTGCAGCAGAGAGTATACGCTTTTGCTTTTCAAGATTAACCTTTTCTCTCGGAAGAATTAAGGTTGTATCGGACAAAGCTTTAACTTCTACGAATACAGTCGGCTTCCCGCGTTTATCGGTACTGTTATTGTCACGGGCAACAATATCTATTTCGCCGCGTCTGGTCCGATAATTAGTACAAAGAATGTCATAGCCCTTATCTCTTAAAAAGCGGTTTGCATAAAGCTCTCCGAAAATACCGTTTTTATTGGTTATCATAAGAATTTCTTTATAAAGCTCATACGGTGATGAGGACATGCACCGTACTTTTTAATAGCCTCGATATGAACTTTTGTTCCGTAGCCCTTATGCTTTTCAAAGCCATACTCCGGAAAATCCTTATCCATTTCATACATAAGCCTGTCACGACTGACCTTTGCAAGTATAGATGCAGCGGCAATATTTGCACTAAGACTGTCGCCTTTAATGATAGTTCTTGTTTTAATATCAATATTGGGAGCTTTATTACCGTCAACAAGTACAATATCGGGTGTAATGTCAAGTGCCTTTACAGCGCGCAACATAGCTAATAATGCGGCATTCAGAATATTTATATCCTCGATTTCATCAACAGTTGAAAAAGCAACGGCATATGCCAATGATTTTTCCTGTATGATTGAAAACAGCTCTTCCCGTTTCTTTTCGGAAAGCTTTTTCGAGTCATTGAGACCTTTAATTTCGCAATCGAAAGGCAGAATTACTGCTGCTGCACAAACAGGACCTGCCAAGGGACCTCTTCCTGCTTCATCGACGCCGCAAATAAATTTTGCACCGTTTTCTTTTTCTTCGGCTTCAAACTCCCACATTATTTCTTACCTGCCTTTTCAAGGGTTATACGTCCCAACTTACCACCGCGAAATTCATCCAGCAGCATTATTGCCGCACGCTCAGTGTTTGCTTCGCCGCCTTTAACAAAATATCCGCGTTTTAAAGCAATCCGTTCAAGTACCTCATAAACGAATTCTTCATATTCAACGCTAACCCCGTAGCGATCTTCGACTTCTTTGGGATACTTTTCAATTAAAACCTCTAAAAATCTGACAGCAAGATACTCTATATCTATAACCGTATCCTTAACTGCACCGGTAAAAGCAAGCATTTCACCAACACGCTTATCATCAAATTTAGGCCAAAGTACACCCGGGGTATCAAGTAAATCAATACCGTTATTAAGGCTTATCCACTGCTCTGTACGTGTAACACCGGGTCTGTCCTCGGTTTTAATCTTAGAATTGCCTGCCATGCGGTTAATAAAGGTTGATTTTCCAACATTGGGAATACCCACTACCATAATTTTGACGCTTCTGCCGACCATGCCTTTGCTTATGTACGACTCTATCTTTTGCGACAATACTGTTTTTACAGTTGAAAGAAAATTCTTAATACCGGAGTTGTCCTTACACGAAATTGCTAATGCAGAATATCCTTTTTGCTCAAAATAGCTTTTCCATTCGGCGGTTGCCTGAGGATCGGCCATGTCTGACTTATTCAACAATATAATACGTGGCTTACCCGTAAGCATCTTATCAAGATCGGGATTGCGGGAAGAAAGAGGAATTCTTGCATCAATAATTTCCGCAACAGCGTCCACCTGAGAAAATAATTTTTCAAGATGACGCTTTGTTTTCGTCATATGACCAGGAAACCACTGAACATAAGTATGATCTGTTAATTCACCCATCCAAACACCTGTTCTCCATTATTATCATTACCGAATACTCTGAAAACAACGCGACCTAAAACATTACCCTCATCAATTGCACCGTATACTCTCATATCACGACTGTCGCGAGAGTCATTACGATTATCTCCCATGCAAAAGACCTTTCCTTCAGGAACGGTATAGGGA
>CAYRPK010000127.1:0-4733 GCA_964426175.1 uncultured Eubacteriales bacterium
CGATGAAAAACATATAGGTGCGGAGCTTTGTACCGACAGTACCCATTGTAAAGCCTATGCAGATAAAGATGCGATGAAGGAAAAATGGGGAAAAGAATACGAAAAGTATTTGAATAAGATAACGGATGCGGTGGACGCGGTTTACGGACAAATCATGACTTATGACGAAGAACCCATTGATGCGGTATTCCATGCGATTTCGTCAGGCAAAACTGAGGCGGCAGAGGATGTTTGGGGAAATGAGATACCGTATCTGGTTGCGGTGGACAGCGCAACGGACGAGGCGACTGACGGATATTTGACTAAAACAGAGGTATCGCGTGAGGATTTTATTAAGATATTGAGCGAATTTAATGAGGAAGCAGAATTTGACGGGGATGAAAATACGTGGCTTAAAAATATATCACGCTCTGACTCGGGTGGAATTATTACGGCGGAGCTTTGCGGAATTCCTGTAAGCGGTAGAAATATAAGAAAGCTGTTTCAGCTTCGTTCGACTAATTTTGAATTAAGCTACAGTGACGGGAATTTCTTATTTACCGTTAAAGGCTACGGACACGGCGTAGGTATGTCGCAAAACGGCGCGAATGCATTAGCGAAAGGGGGATATACCTACAGTGAGATTTTAAAGCATTATTATACCGGAGTTGATTTTGAGAGTGTAATATAATATAGACGGGGAGGATATATTCCACCCCGATTATTTTTGCGAAATTTACAAAAAATCATTGACTAATTTAGAAAAAGTTGTATAATATTACTGGACAACAGCTTGAAATGCTGGTTGTTGAAAGGAAGGGTTTTTATGAAGCTTTTAAAAAGAATATTTGCTACAATGGGAGCTGTGCTGATGCTTGTCGGTGCGGCGGCGACCATGAACTCATGTGAACGCCAAAAGGTTATACCTAATGACCCGATTACGCTTCCGCTTGCCGACAAATATGAGTTATCTCTGTGGATGGCATGGGATAATACCTACTGTCCTGAGTATACATCGCTTACCGACCATCCGTTTTTCCAAAGACTTGAGGAAAAAACCAATATCCATGTGGAATTTGTAGTCCCTACGTCCACCTTCGGTGATATTGGCGGCGCGGCAAGCGAATGGACGGCGGCGATAGCGGCGGGAGATATGCAGGACATGGTTATGCATTATTATTTCACTCCTACGCTTACAAGCGGTACTACTATTGATGCTGCATACGAGGATGAGCTTTACTATATTCTCAATGACTATGTAGATGTTCAGATGCCCAATTTCAATGCATTGCGTCAGAAGTACTCTGTTATTGATAAGACAATGTATACAACAATGGGTAACATTATGTTTATTCCTTCTATTACCGGTTGTGCCGATGCGGCTACAGCACCTGTTACCGAAGGTATAATCATACGCAAGGATTTTCTTGATGAACTACAGCTTGATGTACCTGTTACTATTGCTGATTGGGAAGAAGTATTAAAGCAGTTCTCGGTTCAGCTCGGAATTACTTCGCCCTTAGCTTTGGGCAATATGCCTCTTGACCCCGTTGTTACGGGTTCTGCTTTCCTTTCCGCATACGGATGTGATTATAAGTTCTATCTTGGCGAAGATGACGGAATGGTACACTATGGCTGTGTTGAAGATGGCATGCTTGAGTATGCCAAGCTTCTCAACGGTTGGTATACCAACAATTACATTAATATTGATACTGCAGTTACGACTGAAATGAAGACAGGTAACGACATCGGCGCATGGCTTGGAGGTATTGACGAAATTGCAAACCTTAAATCACTTGCAAGTGACCCCAATTATGAGATCGTTGCCGCGCCTTATCCCGTACTTAATGAGGGGGATAAAATTACCGTAAGAGCAGAGTATATGCCCACCGGTAACTATGAATATAACAGCTTCTATGTCACTCAGCAGTGCGAGCGTCCTGACATCGCCTGCAAGTGGTTAGATCAGCTTTTCAGCGAAGAGAGCTATTGGGAAGCGTCCTATGGTGTTGAGGGTGATACCTATACCAAGAATGCTGACGGAACCATCACCTTTACCGATAAGATATTAAATGACCCTGACGGTGTACGTTACGGGGTTGCAAAGTATTGCTTCATTGAATCAATTTACTGCGACAGAGATGTTTTGGTTAATTATGCTTATGACGCAAATGTAAAAGCCGCAGTTGAGACATGGTCACTTGCTACCTCCGAGCGCAGTCTTATGAGAAATACAAGCTGGCAGTACAGCGCTGAAGAAAGAGAAACCAAGGATACCTTAGGTAACTTCTGGGCAATTCAGGTGGGCAATATCAAGGGCTTTATTAACGGTTCCACCGAGCTTACCGAGTGGGATTCATACATCGCACAGATGAATGACGCAGGTATGGAGCTTTATATTGAAATTGTTCAATCAGCTTATGACAGATTTATGGCAAGCTAAAAATATTTGAAAAAATTAAATCACCCGAGGAAGTATTCTTTTCTTCCTCGGGTGATTTTTCTGGTATATCAGTCATAAATTAGATATTTTTATCTTAATCCTAAACCGAAGCTTATTGACAGCGCCTGATTTACACGCTGCATAGCATCGGTGTCGATACAGCCCATTTTTTCTCTTAGGCGAGTTTTATCAATAGTCCGCACCTGCTCTAAAAGCACAACGGAATTTTTGGTTAATCCGCAGTCGGGCGCAGATAGTTCTATATGAGTCGGAAGCTTTGCTTTGGTCATGCGGCTTGTTATTGCCGCGGCGATAACTGTAGGACTGTGCAAATTGCCTGCTTCATTCTGTACGATGAGAACAGGGCGCAAACCGCCTTGCTCACTACCTACTACGGGACTTAAGTCTGCGAAATAAATTTCACCACGATGTACTGTCACTTTAGTTCACTCTCCAAAATTTTTTGTCATACTATAATTTTTGCATTTTAGCGCAGTTTTAAACATCGCCGATAATATTCTATTCGGCATTTTTTGATTTGTCCCACATATATTGGTGAAATTAGGAATAATTATGTAAAAACTGCACTTTAAGGGTGATATTTTAATGAAAAGAATTAATGCTGTGTCTTGTGGACAAATTGCGGCACTGATTTGTATGCTGCTCATCATATTTTTGCCGACCTCTGCCACTGAGGGTGCAAAACGCGGATTGTGGATGTGCGGCGAAATAATAGTACCGTCCACATTTGCGTTTATGGCAATTGCAACCTTTATTGTAAAGATAAGTAAAGGCGTAAAAAGAAAATCAGGATTGATAAAGAAGCTTTCGAGCAAGATTTTTCATTTGCCGTCACAATTTTTATCGGCGTTTTGCATAGGTATGCTGGCGGGATATCCGGTGGGAGCAAAATGTGTTACTGAGTTAAAAAAGGACGGACGTCTGACACAAAGACAGGCACAGCGGTGTCTTGCATTTTGTGTCGGTGCAGGACCGGCATTTATTATAACGGCTGTAGGAAAAGGGATTTTAGGCAGTTTTTCTGCCGGAATTATCATTTTTTTATCACAACTCCTTTCGTGCACAGCTTTCGGTGTGATATCGGGATTTTTTACTAAAAATGAAGATATAAGTGAGGAAAACAGCTTAGATATTGCCGCAACAAATATTGACATTGCCGAATGCTTTGTTTTATCTGTAAAAGATTCTTGCACAGCCTGCCTTAATGTATGCGCTTTTGTTATACTTTTTTCAACACTGCTGAACATAGCTGTTTCATGCGGACTAATTGATATGATTTCTTCGCTACTGACTGTGTTGGGCTTAAACCGCGATACGGCTTTTGTGCTGGCTGGCGGATTTTTAGAGGTTACAAGCGGATGCGCAATGTGCGGTGAGTTATCGGTAGGCATGCTTTCGGCGGTGTCTGCGGTAATAGGTTTCGGTGGACTATCAGTGCTTTTTCAGATTTCGGCAATAATAAGCGGGAGCGGACTTAAAATAAGTAAATTTTTCCTTTCACGTATAGTTATAGCAATATTATCGGCAATATTTACAGCCACAATAGCAAGCTTTTTTCCAATTGCTGTTGAAACAGTATCTCTGCAAAGCATTTCAGCGGGGTATACACTACATTCGCTACCTATCTGTGCAGTGCTTATAGTGTTTGCCGCAGCGTTAATTATTTCAGATAAAAGGAAAGGCGAAATTCATATAAATGCTTGAAAAGAATGTCGAAATACTGTATACTGTACTCATAAAATGGGGTGGTATTTGTGGAGAAAACGATTTTTGGCAAAAGAACTGTCAAAAAATGTGAAATCTGTATTCATTCTTCTTTTTCGGAAAGCTCCGAAAGAATCGTCTGCGAAAAAAAAGGCTTGGTTTCGCGCGATGGAAAATGCTTCAGATTTAAATACGACCCTTTTAAGCGTGTTCCGCTTAAGACTGATATCTATGGTGGAATGAGGCCTGAGGATTTTGAACTGTAACAGACGAAAAAAGAAAGGAAATGAACGGTTTTGAAAAAACTACTTGCAACTTTGCTTAGCGTTGCGCTTATTGCATCTCTAAGTCCCACATCCTTGTCGGTATCAGCGACGGAAGTGACGGAGGAAGCTTCAGCGGCTGATGTAATTACGGGTGAGTTTATTGAATGTGTATCTGTTTCGCCCGAAGCGGCTAAAACTACTATCAATAATTCAGGAATGAGCGGTCTTTACTCTTATATACATTTGCACAATTCTGAAGAAAAAAATGCCTATCTCAGTAATAGTAAGACACCCATTGTTTTTGCTTTTGAAAATATTTG
>CAYRPK010000128.1:0-4615 GCA_964426175.1 uncultured Eubacteriales bacterium
TTGGAAAAGGTACGTCTGCTTCTATCGGGAATCGTCCTACGCTGTATTTTTCTAAAGATGATACTGAGTACTATTCGCCTTTAACGATAAATCTTTTTGGGGATATTGAATTTATCAACAATTATAGTATGGTTTCCACGGCAACCGACGAGGATAAAAATTTGATTGGAACAACTAAAGATTTCAACTTTGAAGGTACTGACTATATGTTGACATATAAAAAGAATGTCAAGTGGGATGATTTTGAAGAAGAACTCCAGCGCTATGATGGAAATGGCTGTTCTGTTACTTATAATGAAAAAACGGGCGAAGTTATAAGAGTATGGGCAAATTACGATGAAATAAATGTTCGAAACACTAGCGAACAGGAGTTAAAAACAACGGCACTCGGTCTGCTTTCTAAATATACTGGTTTTGTTTTTGATGAAACGTATAAATATACTTGTATCACTTACTATGATACTTATATAAAAAATGACGACGGAATAGGGTACACAAGTCGTTTTACCGGGTATAGTGGATATTACGAACCGGAAGAAAGACTTGATGAAGCAGAAACGTATGATGTTATCGATTCATTTGATATAAAGTTTGCTCAGTATGTCAATGGTATTAAAACTGATAATCGTGCTTTGGTACGTTTTTACGGAGATTATGTAGATATAGTTAATTACGATATTGATTTTGATTCAATATCAATTGATAATGAAGAAGTTATTAATGATTTTGATATGTTATTAGCAAATAGAGCTGATGACATATTTGTTAATGGTGAATATGAGATGTGTGAGCCGCAAGCGTATAGAAGAGACGGTCACGTCTATGTCAGAGTGTATTGCAAAGGTGAACTGCAAACTTCTACCGAGGAGTGGCCTTTGACAGGCACTTACTTCGTACTTGATTATGGCGAAGGTTAAAAATACCAATATTTACAAAAACCGTTTTCCGAGTGAAAACGGTTTTTTCTTTTGTAATGGGGGAAAATACAAGTGCAATATTTTCTTTGAAAGGAATCATTACATGAAAAATAAAACGGGCAAACGGATTATGGCACTTGTCAGCATACTGTTAATGCTGAGCTTTGCACTTGTACCTACTTTAAGCGTGGCGGCACTCAGCAGCTACGGCTCACGCGGCAGTGAAGTACGGGAAATTCAGACTCGTCTTAAAAGATGGGGCTATTATGACGGAAACATCGACGGAATTTACGGTGCCCAAACTGAAGCGGCTGTAAGATATTTTCAACGGAATAACGGCTTAAAGGTCGATGGCATTGCGGGCAAGCAAACGCTTGCGGCTTTGGGAATATCGTCCTCATCTTCGTCAGCAGGAGGACTTTCATCAAGTGAACTTAATCTTCTGGCGCGCGTCATTTCGGCAGAGGCGAGGGGTGAGCCGTATACAGGACAGGTGGCGGTTGGTGCAGTTATTTTAAACCGAGTAAAAAGCTCAAGCTTTCCCGATACCTTGTCAGGTGTTATTTATCAGCCGGGAGCCTTTACCTGCATGACCGACGGGCAGATAAATCAATCGGTAAGTGACTCTGCCTATCGCGCGGCGCGTGATGCGGCAAACGGCTGGGATGCATCTGGCGGTGCGCTGTATTATTATAATCCCAATAAAACCTCAAACAGATGGATGCATTCATTGCCAGTCATCAAAGTCATAGGCTCGCATTATTTCTGTTCGCCGAGATAATGCTTGCAAAACGTAAAAACTATGCTATAATATCGGATAGGAATGTATTTAAGACATTCGTTAGCGTAATACGCTTAACGGATGTTTTTTATGGGAGTGGGCATGTGAAAAATCCTTTTAAAGATTTAAGTAAATTTGAATTAATACTGTGGCTGTCTTCGGTCGCGGTGGTAACTGTATCCTTTCTGCTTGCGCCCTCGGGCGATGCTTTAAGCCTCGTAGCGTCACTGATAGGTGTAACGGCGCTGATATTTGTTGCCAAGGGCTATGTCTTAGGTCAGCTTCTTTGCATTATCTTTGCTGTGTTTTACGGCATTATCTCATTTTATTTCCGCTATTACGGCGAGATGATTACATATCTCGGTATGAGTGCGCCGATGGCAGTGGCGGCTACTGTTTCGTGGTTGAAAAATCCATATAAAAAGACGGCGGAGGTCAAGGTAAACAAAATAAAAAAGAAGCATTTTATCCTGCTTTTAATGCTGACCTTGCTTGTTACAATAGCATTCTATTTTATATTGAAAGCACTTGGAACAGCTAATCTCTTTTTCAGTACTGTTTCCGTCACTACGAGCTTTTTAGCGGCAAGTCTGACTTTTTTGCGCAGTCCGTATTATGCCGTAGCGTATACCGCAAATGATGTTGTTCTTATAGCGCTATGGGTACTTGCGGCAATGAAGGATATATCTTATCTGCCTATGATTGCCTGCTTTGTGACCTTCCTTGCCAATGACCTTTACGGCTTTTACAGCTGGAGAAGAATGCAAAAGCGACAGCGTGAAAATTAGATAAATAGTTTCAAAAGAGCCAAAAAACACTTTTTGGGCTCTTTTTTTATAAAAGTAACAAAAGAGTTACAAAAACACCTCAAATTGTAACCGAAAGTAACAAGATTGTAACTTGATTTTGTAGTACATATAAAATATAATAAAGATAGAAAAACAATAAAAAGGAGGCAATCTTATGAAAAATTTATTTGCGGCAATAATTATGGCGGTTATAATATTCTTTTTATCATCCTGCGGAGAAGGCGTCGCGACATCTGATGCTGTATCGGCAAGCAGCCAATTACCTGTCGAGTCAAAAATCGAGGAGATTATCTCATCACAGCCAACCGAGACTACCGAAGAGGAAAAGATGGCAATGATTTCATCACAGGATTATAATGTATTGGCTGAGACCGGCATAAACGCGGTAAGATTTGTTAGGCCGGAGGAGTTTTCTGATGCAGAGCAGGGCGAAAAAGTAAGCATTAAAATAGATGAATTTGGATGCAGATTAGGCTTTATTAAAAATCGAAAGGCCAAAGGATCATCACTTATAGGATATGAACTTACTGAGGTTTATTTCGGTAACCTTCTTAAAATGTCGGGCAAAATAGAGGTTTTCTCATCGGAGAACAAAAATGCATTATTACTGAAACAGGGAGATGATTACATTGCCTGTTTTGGCAAAAATCGCAGTTTTATTACTAAAACCGATGAGTTTGACAGCCTGTTTTGCTCTGAAAATAGCATACATTATGAGAAGAAACACGGAAATATAATCGAAATCGGAAATATAGAAGATAAAAATATAGGTTATGAACTTGTAAAAACCATGGAGATCAATACAGACAACTATACGGTCAGCATATCGGATACGTTTGATGAAGGCGATAATGGACAGTTTCAGTATGATGTTTCTAGTTATTGTTGGAATTTTCAGGAAGTCTTATGTGCATATTTTAAAAAAGAGAATATTGATATAGATAATGCTGAAATTAGACTTTCGATAGAATCAGCAAAGCTTGAGTTTGTCTTTAAAGGTGAGGAAACTTTGCCTGATGAGTTTTATTTTAACGGAAAATTGGTCTGCAAGCCTTCGGAGATTTACCTTTCGGGTGAGAACGAAAGGAATATAATAATAACCCGCATGGATGATCGCATGAAGATTTTTTATTATAATCTAGAAGAAGTTTTCTATTCAGACAGTCGCACATGGCTGTGCTTTGGTGATGAAATAGTAGAGTTAGAGGACAGCTTAATTGAATTTACAAGCAATCTGAAATACTTAGGTTTTGACGCTGACGGGGCTTTTGTATACAGAAGGATAGCAGACGGTAGCGGTAGAGACTATTTATATTACCGCATGGACGGCTTTTACGATTTTGAAACTTTCGAAGAATTTTTGGAAGAGTTTCAAAAGACCCACGGGGATGAGGCACCTGATGTTGATGAGCCATATTACGAATATGGAGAAATAGTACTAAAAGACGGTAAGGCTACATATGCACCTACACATACTCACAGCATACGTGAGCTGTTTGAGATTGAGCTTGAAGAAAGAGAGCGACAAAAACGATAAATACGAGTCGTTACGCTGTTTCTCAAAGACATGTCAAAAAAACTTATTCAAAGCCGTAGCTGATATGTTTATATGTACCCGCAGCTATAGATATTAAGACAAGGTACGTAATGAAAGAAAAAGCTTGTCTGGCTTCAATTATTTTGAAATTACATCAAAAACAAGTAGCATAAATGCGCAATTTACAGCGTATTTTTGGACAAAATGAAATTTTAAATTAAAAACATTGCAAATTCAAGGTAAAATATTCAAAATGCCTGTTGACAAACCAATATGCGCGGAGTATAATAAACAGGTATTCACGGCGAGCGATATCAAGGAGTTCCTCCGTGATATCGCTTTCGCTATTATGTGCAGATATTTTTAAGGAGTGTGTCATATGAAAAATCAGTATCTTTGCGAAGTTCTTGAGAATGTAAAGAAGAGAAATCCGGGGGAACCTGAATTTATTCAGGCAGTAACTGAGGTTCTCGAAACCTTAGATCCCGTTATTGAAGCTCGCCCCGACCTCGTTGAGGCAGGCGTTATCGAGCGCATGGTCGAGCCTGAAAGACAGATTTTCTTCCGTGTC
>CAYRPK010000129.1:0-4554 GCA_964426175.1 uncultured Eubacteriales bacterium
TCTTGACGGTACATTCAATGCTTCATTTGTTAGGATATGACCACGAAGAGGGAGCCAATGTTCCCTTTGAAAAAAGTGGCGTAATAATGAACGAAAAACAGGAAATGATTTTAAACGGATTAGGCGTTACAAGGGATTTTAAAGATTTGAATTAATAATAAGGACGGTTAAAATAATGGTAAAGAAATCCGCGTTTATAGCAATAATCGGCAGACCAAATGTTGGCAAATCTACTCTGTTAAACTATATTTTAGGAGAGAAGGTAGCCATTGTATCTCCCAAACCTCAAACCACCCGTAACAGAATTATGGGCGTTTTGACAGAAGATGAAAAACAGATGATTTTTATTGATACTCCCGGTATGCACAAGCCGCGTACAAAGTTGGGTGACTTTATGATTAATTCTGTCAACAAGACTGTTGACGATGTTGATATTGCGCTTATGGTGGTTGACGCCACAGTTGAAAAAAGTCCCGTAGAGGAAGGACTTATCCAAAAAATCAAGGATGATAAAATTCCTGCTGTTCTTGCAGTGAATAAGACGGATATACTCGATAAAAAGGAGCTTCTTATCAAGAGAATTGCAGAATTATCCGAGTTATGTGATTTTGAGGCTGTTGTACCCATAAGTGCCGTGACAGGCGATGGTGTGGATATTTTAAAGGAGGAATTATCTAAAATCCTTCCCGATGGGCCTGCGTTTTTCCCCGAGGATACGTTAACGGATCAACCTGAACGAACCCTTGCGGCAGAGATGATACGCGAAAAGCTGCTTTATGTATTAAGCGACGAGTTGCCTCATGGCATAGGCGTTGTAATTGAACGTATGAAAGAACGTCAAAACGCCGAAATAGTGGATATAGATGCCACGGTCTATTGCGAAAAGGAAAGTCATAAGGGCATGGTCATAGGAAAAAAAGGCGCAGTACTCAAAAAAATAGGCAGTGAGGCAAGAACTGATATAGAGCATTTTTTGGGACTTAAGGTCAATCTCAAGCTTTGGGTAAAGGTCAAGGAGGATTGGCGTAATAGAGAAGGAATGCTCAGGGAAATGGGATACACCGAAAGAAAATAACGGAAACTTTGTCTTTCGCTGTTTTTTATAATATCTCTCAGGACAAAATAGTAATATACTGATAGTGGGAGATGTTATAAATGACAGGTCATGAAGAATGGAAAAGATTTATTAAATCAGGCAAAATTGAGGATTATATGCGTTATAAAAAGCATGAAAAGGAGCCCAATCAGCCTGAAGATGCAATAAAATTAACGGCAGAAAACAAAATTCAGGATAAAAATGCAATGGGATGAGCATATGCAAATTAAGGTTAGCGGAATTGTGCTTAAAGAAATGAATATTGGTGAAGCTGACAGGATAATCACGCTTTTAACCAAAGAATTTGGTGTTATCCGCGCCTTTGCGAAGGGCAGTCGGCGCATGGGCAGTAAGCTTTTCTATGCTACGCAGCTTTTAACCTCAGGAAATTATTTACTTTACAAGGGTAAGGACAAATATATAGTAACCGAAGCAGAAAGAGTATCGGGACGAAGTTTTTTTGAACTGAGAAATGATATTGAACGGCTTAGCCTTGCCCAATACATATCCGAGCTTGTCATTCTTCTTGCACCCCACGAAGAGGACGCATCGGAATTTTTGCGTTTGGTGCTCAATTCCTTTGCCGCGCTGCAAAACGGTTCACGCAGTATTCTTTTGATTAAAGCCGCGGTAGAATTGCGACTGCTGGCAATGTCCGGCTTTTGTCCTGATATCAACGGATGTTCAGTCTGCGGGAATACTGAAGAAAATACAACTTTCAGCTTTTTTCCCTCTGAGGGATGTCTTGTCTGCGGTGAATGCATAGGTGATACTGCAGGTGGAATAGCCGTCAGCGGTGGGATAATAGCGGCAATGCGACATATTATTTTTGCACCGCAGGAAAAGATTTTTTCATTCCGTATCAGTGAGGAAAGTTTAAGGGTGCTACGATTTATCGGTGAGCGCTATATGCTTAGCTGCACGGAACGTAGCTTTAAGACACTTGAATTTTTTAATACGCTGGTTTCGTAAGAATAAGGGACGAAGGTAGGGTAAATGGATTTGGAAAAGATATTACTTTGCATTTCATATATAGGGACAGGCTATCACGGTTGGCAGGTTCAGAAAAACGGTATTACCGTTCAGCAGAAAATGCAGGATGCAATTGAACGCATTTTTGGCACTCGTTATGATTTAACAGGCTGCAGCCGTACCGATGCCGGAGTTCATGCAAATGAATATTACTGTACTTTCTCCACTGAAAAGAAAATAGATACATATGCGCTGCCTAAATCGCTTAATGCAGTGTTGCCATATGATATAGCGGTTAAAAGTGCAAAAAAAGTGACGGAGGATTTTCATCCCAGATATAGCGCAAAAGCTAAAGAGTATATTTATATTCTACATAATTCTTCGCTCAGAGATCCGTTTATGCATGAACGCGCTATGCAGGTAAGAGGACCGTTGGATATATCAAAAATGCAGTATGCGGCTGAGGCTTTTTTAGGCAAGCATGATTTTTCGGCTTTTTGTTCATCGGGGTCTTCTGTTACAGATAAGTCACGATGTATAAAAAGTCTTGCAATTCACAAAAATAGTGATAAAATTACAATATCGGTTTGTGCCGACGGCTTTTTGTATAATATGGTAAGAATAATAGTCGGAACTCTCGTTGGGGTAGGTAAAGGCGATATAGCTGCTGACAGTATTAAGGATATAATCGAAAGTCGAAACCGAGAAAATGCAGGTGTAACTGCTCCGGCGTGCGGATTATATCTTAACAAAGTGTTTTATTAAGGAGGAATTCAGATGGCAGAAAAAAAGATTATATATATGAATTCCCAAGAGACTGATACTGCATATAGCGGTAAAGAACAGAAAAAGAAGCACCGTATTCTCCGCAAGATACCCTATGCCTTTGCTGCAGCACTTCTAATCTTTGCGGCAATAGTGCTGTTTTCTGTCAGACAGGGGATAACGGTTGAAACCGCAAAGGTTAACGCTGTGGATTTTTTTACCGGTGAAACTATAGATGATAACTTTCCCATTGAGACAGACGGACTTAAGGTGGAGCAATTAAAAAAGATCGGTACCTCGACAGGTGTATTGAACGATGTTAAATTATATATTTATTCGCCGAAAGGCAGGCTGATAAATGAAGTTCAGCACAATATGGTAGAGCCGCGCATGGTGACTTCAAAAACACGAGCTCTTATATATGAACACGGTAACAAGAAAATTATTGTAGCTTCGTTAACAAAAGAGGTTTTGGTAAAGCAATACGAGAGCGAAATTATTGCTGCAGATATGAACGGCAAAAATAATTTTGCGGTAGCGTTAATGGGAGACAGATATCTTTCTGAGGTGCATCTGTATAATTCTGATGGGGATGAAGAGCTTGTATGGTATTCCGCGGATAATTATGTTGTATCTGTTGCAGTCAGTCCTAACTCATCACAGCTTGCAGTAGCGCTGTTCGGAACGGTAAACGGAGAGAATATCGGCAGTGTATATATAATAGATAAGAATAAAAGTGACGCTCCTGTAGCAGAGTTTCAGTATCAGGGCGAGACAGTTTATTCCGTTCAGTATGACGATGCTGGCAATTTAACCGCAGTCAGCGATGAAGCAATCTACTTTTACGACGATGAAGGAAATACCATAGGCGAATATGTGTATACTGAAGAAACAATAGAGTATTTTGATATCGGAAAGGGAAAAACAACGGTATTGGGTTTTTCGGATTACACTGATGGCCAGGACACAAGAATTGTAAAATTAGATGAGACTGGCAGCGTTATTTGTGAATTGAAGTTATCCGGAGATATTTCTTATATTGGTACGGATAAAGACAGGCTTTTGGTTATTGAAGATTCAAACGTGTCGGTTTATAATGTCGGGAAAACAGAATTTACGCTTGAGGCTCAGGTGACTGCTGAAGCACCCACGGATAGTGCAATAAAGGCTGTGATGGGCGGCAACGGTATAATAGTTTTGACTACAGAAGGAATAAAGACTTTAGAAATATAGGTAGTTTAACGTATAGGAATCCTTTTTTGAGTCTGTGTGATTTAAAGCGCATTTTGACGAGAAAGGCAGGTTTTGTTTTGTGGCATATATTTTTGATGCGGCTATTTTAGGCATATTGGCTGTCAGTATTATTGAATGTACTCATAAGGGCTTTGTGCGGGCAGTGCTTGAAACAGGCGGAGGTATTATTGCAGGTATAGGTACGTATTTTTTGGCACAGCCTGTTGGAAAATGGCTTGCAGAAAATGTGTTTGATTCGTTGTTTGAGCAGGCAGTCTCGGAAAAATTGTTGGAGCTTATGGGGCAAAGTGCTCAAGAGGCAGCTTTTGAGAAAATAAAAGGTATAGATATTTCTGCTCTTACTGAGTCAGCACCTGAAGCGTTGTCAGCATTGCTTGCAAAATTCGGAACTAACAGCGAAAGCGTCGTACCGTTAATAGAAACAGAAAAAGCTCATACTGTGGTAGAGGCAATAGAACATCCCATTT
>CAYRPK010000130.1:0-4521 GCA_964426175.1 uncultured Eubacteriales bacterium
GTCTTTGGCGACAGCTCCTTAACGGAAATACCTCCCGAGGTAATAATTGCCTCCTCAATAGGGCGAAAATCATTTATATGAAGTTCAAAAGCTTTCAAGAGAGTTACAAGACTTTTGCGTTGCTCTCTGGTAACGGAATTGACCTTTAAATGGGGCGAAATATTGCTGAGTTTAACTATAACAGGTATCATTTTGCGCGGTAAAATTCCGCCTAATGCATTAAAGAAATTCTTATTAATTGCCTCGTCAAAGTCGCGCAAAAGCCGTTTATCCAGCATTTCTGCCGTCAGCGCAGGCTTTAGGTCAATGCTGATTTTATAATCCTTGGGACTACCCTTTTTCATCCAAGCAGATGCCGATAAAACAAGAGGGCCCGAAACTCCGAAATGCGTAAACAGCATTTCTCCCTGCTCTGAAAATACCTCTTTATCTCCGCGAAGCAAGGTCAGCTTAACATTTTTTAACGACAGTCCCTGCATATCGCGACAGTAGTCTTCTTTTATTTGAAGCGGTACTAATGATGGGCGAATTTCCGTTATACTGTGACCGAAGCTACGCGCAAAGCTGTAGCCGTCACCCGTTGAGCCCGTTAACGGATAAGACGCTCCGCCCGTGGCAATTACAAGGCTTTTTGACGTGTAAAGCTGACCGCCATTACATAAAACTTTAAAGTAATTATCGACTTTTTCTGTGCTGTCAACCGTAGAACATACATATTCACAGCCAGCGCGGATATATCTTTTCTTTAAAGCGTCAACAATATCTGCGGCCTTATCGCTGACGGGAAAAACTCTGTTTCCTCTTTCTGTTTTAAGAGGTACGCCCAAAGCCTCAAACATGTTAATGGTATCTGCGGCTGAGAAGTTTTTTAAAGCACTGAAAAGGAATTTTCCGTTTGACGGAATATTCGCCATTATAGTCATATTATCGCAATTATTGGTGACATTGCATCTGCCTTTGCCTGTAATCATGACCTTTCTCGCAGGCTTGGGATTTTTATCAATAATAAGCACTCTCGCGCCGGCTTCAGCGGCTTCAGCCGCGGCTGTGCAACCAGCAGCACCGCCGCCTATCACAATAACATCATACATAGTTTTACAGCCCGTTTCCGTCATTGACGGTCTTTTCATAAACCTCATATTCATCCCAAATACGCTCAAGCTCAGCAAAAGCATCCTCGACCTTAGTCTTTCTTTTAAGTCCTACAGAAACTATAAGCGCATTGATAAGACTGAGCGGTGCAACAAGAGAGTCAGCAAAGGATATCATATCACTGCGAGCCGCCAACAGGTATTCTGCACTTAAAGCAAGCGGAGAATTTTCGTTATCCGTTACCGCAACAACCGTCGCTCCTCTGTCCTTTGCAAATGCCAGCGCCTTTGTTGTGCGCTTTGAATATCTGGGAAAGCTGATGCCTATAACAACATCGCCCTCGCCTACTCTGAGCATCTGCTCAAAAATTTCGCTTGCGCTCGTTGTTGTAACAAGGCGTACATTTGCTTTAATTAATGTTAAATAGAAAGAAAGAAAGTTCGCAAGAGCGGCAGAGCTACGTACACCTAAAATATAGATATTTTTAGCATTTGCGATAGATTCAGACGCACCCTCAAATGCATTTTTATCAATTTCAGCAAGGGTTATCTGAATTTTTTCAATATCGGCGGAAAGCACCTTTTCGAGGATATCTCCCTTACCCATCTGCTCCTCTGCAACCTCAATTCTTTGAAGCGAGGTAAGCTTATTTCTGATAAGATTTTGCAGGGCACGCTGTAATTCCGGATATCCCTCAAGACCCAATGCCAGAGGAAAACGAACAACGGTAGACTCGCTGACGCCCACAGCATTTCCCAAGCTCGCCGCAGTCATAAATGCGGCTTTATCGTAATGATTTAAAATATAATCGGCTATCGCCTTATGGCCTTTAGACATATCGGAGTATTGAGATTTTATTATGGCGAGTAAATCTACCGTCATTTTTTGTCACGCTCCTTCATTTATATTCTATTTTAGCCGAATTTGACGTAAATTGCAATACAATTTTGCAATTTTTCACTTTAAAAATTTCAAAAGCTGATTTCTGTAACGGTTAAAATAGAGATAGATTAAATGTGAAAGAAGGATATCGTAAACAAAGCCGAGAATTATACCTAGTGCCATGGACCCCAAAAGAATTAAAATTGAAAATTCCTCAAATACGGGTAAATCAAAAACAACTAAAGTCAAAAAGTAATATACCGCGTCACATGAAATATAAATTCCCGTTTTTGCAATAAATCGCAGTATCTTACTTTTAATTTTATCAGTAGGTATTTTTAAAAGCGTTATAATACCAAAGGTAACGGTATAAAGAAGAATATCCGCTAAATTAGGTACAAACATATGCGCGAGTACAGCAGTGACAATATATACTGCAACTGCCCTGCCCTTTCCACATTCAACATAGCAGAATAAAAGAGGAATACAGGCAGTCATAACAATACAATATGACACCATAGTCAATACATTAAGAAGAAGCAGCACCGTCACTGACAGTGCCGCACAAAGTCCGCATATTGCATTTTTCTTACTTACAGTCATATCTCTTCGCCTTTAACAACAGTTAATTAAGTCGCCGCCCATACATTCACAGCAGCAATCTGCACACCACAGCGTCTGGCAAACTCTGCACATAGTATCATTATCGCTTGACGAACCTCCGCAGGGTGAAGAATTATAGCTTCCTGCATAGGGATTATACTGACCTTCGCGGTTAGCATTCATATTATTTGCCTGACGGTAGGCTTCGGCATATTCCGGATTATTCGGTTCCATCTTATAAGCCACGGCAAAAAAGCGATATGCTTCGCCGAACCATCCGCGCTTATAGCAAACAGTGCCTTTAAGATAATGCCATTCGGCAGTTCTCTGTCCCTCTCCTACATAATCAAGGGATGCGTCCGCCTTATCGAGGCGATTATTCCTGATATCGTCACGGATACCTGCATAATCGGTAGTTCCGCGGCTATATGTGTTGCCGCCTGTATTTTGACTGTAGCTGCCTGTATTGGAAGTTTTAAGGTTACGCATCGCCTCATCATATGCGGCATTAATCTCTTTCATCTTTTCAAGTGCCAAATCCGAAAGAGGATTATCAGTATAATTGTCGGGATGATATTTTTTTGCAAGCTCTTTATATGCCTTTTTAATTTCTGCTTCGGATGCATCGGGTGATACACCAAGTACCTTATACGGATCCATCAAATTTACCGTCCTTCTTTATTTTTTCAAAAATACGTTTTTGCTCCATAGGCAATCCCATATATAAAACATTACGTAAAATCATTGAAAATTTGCTCATATTCAAAAGCTCAAGTGCCGAAACACATTCATTTACAGCCATATTCATAATTGCACCGCAATTTTCAAGTGCAGAATTCAAATCTTCTCCGTATTTTATTATAACAGGGTTATATGACTTTTTCTTTAAGTCAGTGAAAACATCGTCCAACGCATCAATAAGATATACCCATTTGCCTAAATTTTTGCCTATATGTTCAAATATGCGCCTTTGCGCTTCATCCTCCACGCCCAAAGTAAGTAATTTTGAAAGCATTTTTGAAGTCGGTTCGGTGATAATATCAATATTACCGCAGCTTTCCTTTTCAAGCGCCGTCTGTTCGTCAATATAGACTTTAAGAATTTCCGCCGCTTCGGGTGCTCTCTTTTTTGCCTTTTTTGCTATGAGCTTAAAGGGAAAATATGCAATTCTGCGAAAGATCCTGCCGAAAAAACCGCTGTCGTTAATATCGTCCTGCATTTTATAATATGTCGATAATACAAGACAATCGGCGGCAAAATCTATATCTTCATCACCTTTTACACAGAGCTTTTTAGAAAAAGGATTAAACAGACAGCCCTCGCATTTTGTGCAGGGTACATCTTCCTTAACAGACATACGAAGCAAAGCAAAAAGTACAAAGTCGTAATTAAGCACAATTCTTGATAACACCGTATACCTCTTACCCAAGGATTTGCATAATCCGCAATAAACTGCGCGGTACATTTCATAATCCTTGATTAAAAGCTCAGGCTTATTAATCTTAACATATCCGAACATACTTTTACCTTTCTAAGACCCTCTTAAGATACCTTCCCGTATGGGATTTCTCATCTTTGGCTATCTGCTCGGGAGTGCCCGTAGCGACTATCTCGCCGCCCTTATCTCCGCCTTCATAGCCCAAATCTATGATATTGTCAGCGGATTTTATCACATCGAGATTATGTTCAATAACAATAATGGTATTTCCTCCGTCAACAAGCTTTTGCAGAACCTCCAACAAAATATGGACATCTGCGGTATGAAGTCCCGTCGTCGGTTCATCAAGGATATAGAGCGTCTTTCCCGTAGGACGCTTTGAAAGCTCGGTTGCAAGCTTAACTCTCTGTGCCTCACCGCCCGAAAGCGTGGTAGCAGGCTGACCTAATTTGATATATCCCAGACCGACATCATAAAGGGTTTGAATTTTGCGATAGATCTTAGGC
>CAYRPK010000131.1:0-4478 GCA_964426175.1 uncultured Eubacteriales bacterium
GGTTTGTTGACGCTTCCATTTTAACGGATTTTCTCCAATTATGCTCTACTTTTTTTACTTTTTTCTGTAGGCTCTTCTTGGCTACCCCAACATTTATTGTAGAGCCAATAAAAAATGCTGTTGCAGTCTACTTTGCAACAGCATTTTTATTACTTTTTTGAATTTTTAAGGCTAAGAATTATACCTAATGCTACAGAAAGCGAAGCTGCCATTATTACCTGATATACCGAGGGAAGCATGAAGGTAATAGTATGTGCAGGAATCCAGAAAAGAGGAATGGTTTTAAAAAGAGTAAAACTTACAAATTTATCCCATTCAATAGAGTTGATAACAGTGCTTATCTTAGGGCTTTCATGTTTATTGGCCGCAGAAAGCTCAAGATATTTGTCGCTGCACTTATGGAAGGACATAAATGTAGGAGCAAAAATCACATTCATAGTTGTACTTGTAAGGAAAGCAAAAACAAGCCTTTGCCAAAATAGGCTTGAGTCACCCGAAAATCCTGTTAAATTGGTAACACCTGCTTTGAAAAATCCCATCATAAGGGTGATGACAACGCCAAGTATCCCCCAAATAATTACGCGACTTGTCATTTTAACAGGTAATTGCCAAACCTTTTTACTGATTCTTGCGGCAATAATCTCGCCAATGGTTGCAAGAATACCGAATTTGATAAATGCCATTATGTAAGGGTGTGCGCTCGAAAGGCTGATAAAGATATTTCTTGTTACGGGTATTATGAGAATTAGAGCAAAAATCACTATAATTGCCAAAGAAATCCAGCCGATAATGGGATAACTCTTTGGGGGTTTCTCCTTGTGTATCCTTTGACGTGGTTTTTTCTGCTTTGCCATGAATGATTCCTCCTATATTTTAATCGTCAAGCTTTAAGACACTCATAAATGCTTCTTGAGGTACTTCAACAGTACCGAACTGTCTCATTCGCTTTTTACCTTCTTTTTGCTTTTCAAGAAGCTTTTTCTTACGGGTAATATCACCACCGTAGCACTTGGCAAGAACATCCTTACGCATAGCTTTTACGGTCTCACGTGCAATAATTCTGCCGCCGATTGCCGCTTGAATAGGGATTTCAAAAAGCTGACGGGGGATATTCTCTTTAAGCTTTTCACAAATCCTTCTTCCTCGTCTTTCCGCATTATCGCGAAAAACTATGAACGAAAGTGCGTCCACAATATCTCCGTTAAGAAGAATATCTAGCTTAACTAAATTGCTGGAGGCATAGCCCGTGATTTCATAGTCAAAAGAGGCATAGCCGCGAGTCCGAGATTTAAGTGCATCAAAAAAGTCATAAATAATCTCATTTAAAGGTAATTCATAATGTAAATCCACTCGGGTAGGATTGATATACTTCATATCCTTAAAGATTCCACGGCGTTCCTGTGAAAGCTCCATGATACTTCCGACATAGTCAGTGGGGGAGTAGATGTGTGCGCTGACCATTGGCTCCTCCGCAGACTGAATGTGTGAAGGATCGGGGAAATTGGTGGGATTATCAATATAAACGATCGTTCCGTCAGTCATGTTAAGCTTATAAATAACGCTTGGCGCTGTTGTGATGAGGTCAAGATTATATTCGCGCTCCAAACGCTCCTGAATGATTTCCATGTGAAGAAGTCCTAAAAAACCGCAACGGAAACCAAATCCTAATGCACTTGATGTTTCAGGCTCAAATGAAAGTGCCGCGTCATTTAACTGAAGCTTTTCTAAGGCTTCTCTTAAATCTCCGTATCTTGCACCGTCTACGGGATATACACCCGAGAAAACCATAGGAGTTGCTTCGCGATATCCCGGTAACGCTTCATCACAAGGATTATCTGCTAAAGTGACAGTATCGCCAACCTTGGTGTCGCTGACACTTTTGATACTTGCTGTTAGATATCCTACATCTCCTGCGCGAAGCTCTTCAGCGGGCTCAAGCATAGTTGGACGCATATAGCCGACTTCAACAACATTAAACTCTGCGCCTGTCTGCATAAGCTTGATGACATCGCCCGCGCGGACTTTTCCGTCAATTATACGCATATTGATAATAACACCGCGATAACTGTCATAGCAGGAATCAAAAATCAGTGCTTTCAAGGGTTTATTTTCGTCGCCTGTAGGAGGAGGACAGTCGCGAACGACCTGTTCTAATACTTCATGAACATTAAGTCCCGTTTTTGCAGAGATACGGGGGGCATTCTGTGCAGGAATACCGATAATATCTTCAATTTCTGCAATAACTCTGTCAGGATCTGAGGCAGGAAGGTCAATTTTATTTACGACAGGAATAATTTCAAGTCCGTGGTCGGCGGCAAGGTAGGTATTTGCAAGAGTTTGCGCTTCTATTCCTTGAGTAGAGTCGACAATAAGAATAGCTGCCTCACATGCGGCAAGAGAACGGGACACCTCATAGTTAAAGTCTACATGACCGGGGGTGTCAATAAGATTAAATTCATATTCCTTGCCGTCCTCGGCGGTGTAATTAAGCTTGACTGCACGAGCCTTAATAGTTATACCGCGCTCGCGTTCAAGATCCATATTGTCAAGAAGCTGAGCTGACATATCTCTGAGGGCAACAGTTCGAGTCTGCTCAAGCATTCTGTCTGCAAGAGTAGATTTGCCGTGGTCGATATGAGCAATTATGCAAAAATTTCGTATTTGTTCTTTTGACAGCATCAAAGCCCATCCTTTATCATATAATAAATTATTATACCATGAAGCAAAAATGCTTGCTTGCAATGGCATTTTGTGAAGCCGTCAATTACGCAGTTGTGTAACGCACAAAAGGGTCTTAGCCCAAAGATTTGCGTAGCAAGGCTTTCTGCGTTTATTATACCATATTTACAGCAAAAGGCAAGGACTTATTTAATAAATAATTCGCTTTGAACTATTGCTTTTTTTGTTGCGAAGGTTTATAATATTTTTGAACAAAATATTTTTTAAGGGAGGAATTGTTTTGAAAATTTTAGTTACAGGCGGCGCGGGTTATATCGGTTCTACTGCATGCTCTGCATTAATTGATGCAGGACATACACCTGTTATTATTGATTCTCTTGAAACCGGCAGAATTGAATTTACCGAAGGTCGTATCTTTTATCAGGGAGATATTGCCGACAAGGAGCTTCTTAAAAAAATCTTTAGGGAGCATCCTGATATAGATTGTTGCATGCATTTTGCGGCAAAAATTATTGTTGAAGAGTCTGTTGAGCAACCATTTGCTTATTATAATAATAATGTTATAAAGTCAATTTCACTATTCAAAGTACTTAATGAGTTAGGCTGTAAGCGTATAGTATTCTCAAGCTCGGCTGCTGTTTATGATCAGTCGGATGATTGTATGGTTACAGAGCTTTCTAATATAAAGCCAGCGTCACCTTATGCCAGAACTAAGCTTATGATGGAAATGGCATTACAGGATTTCGCAAATGCTATGGGATTTAAAGCTATAATTTTAAGATATTTTAATCCTGTAGGAGCAGATCCCAAAATGCGTACAGGCTCCTATGAAATAAATCCTTCACATATCCTTGATAAGCTTGTTGATGTTTCTCGAGGAAAAGACCCGATGTTTTTTATCAAAGGCGTAGATTGGCCGACAAAAGATGGAAGCGCAGTGCGAGATTATATTCATGTTTGGGATTTGGCGCGTGCTCATGTTTGTGCCGCTGAACGCTTTGATAATATTTTTGATGACCTTGGTCAGAATTATTGTATTATTAATCTTGGTACAGGCAAAGGTGTTACGGTTAAAGATTTTGTTGCAGCATTTGAGGCGGTTATCGGACATCCGATTAATAAAACTGAAAGCTATCCGCGTCCGGGTGATGTTGCAGGCGCGTTTGCAAGCTATGATAAAGCAAAAAAATTGCTTTGTTGGCAGCCTGAATTTTCAGTTGAAGACTGTATTAGAGATGCAATTCTTTGGACTGATGAGGTACGTAAAGACAAGCTTGGTTATTAAGGCTTGATTTGATTTCTCAAATCAAGAGGAGTGCACCCGTAATAGCTTGAAAAACAGCGGTAAAAGACAGACATGTCACTATATCCGCAATCGGTTGCAATACGCCAGACAGAGCGGTCTGTCGTAATGAGAAGCTCTTTTGCAAGCTGCATTCGCAAAGCTGTGATGTATTTATGCGGAGTTGTATTATGAAGCTTTCCGAAGGCGCGAATAATATGGTCTTCTGAATATGAAAGTGCAGCGGCTATATCTTGAATTTTTATAGGTTTAGTATAATTAGCAGAAATATATTCCGCTATCGGTTCACTTTCTTTATCACAGGTTTGCCTGCTTATTGCTTCAAGAATATTATAAAATCCGATTAAGTTAGCTTCGATATATACATCGGGGTTTTCAATACTGTATCTGACACCTGCCTGAGCTGCAAGATTAACAACTACAGACGGTCTGTATTCCTCAAAGACATTTTCGATTAATTTTTTGTCTGCTATGTTGCCTTTTATAAAAGTCCAGA
>CAYRPK010000132.1:0-4476 GCA_964426175.1 uncultured Eubacteriales bacterium
TGGGGTTGTTCGACAGTCTGAAGCTTGACCGATCGGTCAAGCCTTTTGCGTTAGAATAAAGTTGTTATCCAATAGATAAAACCGTAAACTACGCTTGTCACCGTTCCGTATACAATAACAGGACCAGCAATAGTAAACATCTTTGCGCCGACACCAAGGATGAAGCCCTCGGGCTTAAATTCAATTGCAGGTGAAACCACAGCGTTTGCAAAGCCTGTTATAGGAACAAGCGTTCCGGCGCCGCCGAACTTTGCTATTTTGTCATATAGGCCGAGTCCAGTAAGCACAGCAGAAAGAAAAATAAGACTGACAGAAACGAGAGTAGAGGCGATTTTTGTATCTGCACCCATATTCATATAAATCAGCCTGAGAGCTTCACCTACAGTGCAAATCGCACCGCCGATTAAAAATGCACACAGCATATCCTTTAAAAGCGGCGAATTCGGCGACTTGGCTTTGAGCAGTGCATCATATTCTTTGTTTGTCATATTTAATTCCTTTCACAATATTGTTTAAAAATAGTATTTCAAATGCATGGCGGTTTATGCTATAATAAATGAAGGAGGCGTGTGAAATGATAATAAGAATTGAAAAAATACAAGAGCAATGTAAACTAATCAAAAATGAATACGCCTTGCTTAACGTGTCGCAAAAAGTGAAATTTGATAAAATGAATACTGAAAAGAAAGAAGAATCCTTGCTTGGGAGAGCTTTGGTACGTCAAATATTTGAGGAAAGCGGTTTTATCGGCAAGCTTTATTTTCGAAAAACTAACAAGGGAAAGCCCTTTACAGTGCCGCGGTTTAAACAATTCAGCATTTCCCACAGCCAAGGTATTGTTGCAGCGTGTGTCAGCGATAATAAAGTAGGTATTGATATTGAAGTTATACGTGAGATTGATTTAAATTTGAGTAAAAAGGTTTGCACTGAGGAAGAAAATCAATGGATTTTTGCGGCAGACAGCCATAATGAGAGTATAAAACGTTTCTTTATATTATGGACACTAAAGGAAGCATACATGAAAGTAACGGGTGAAGGTATGCGCATTCCTTTTAAAAGTATACCCTTTAAAATTACTGATGATTACACGGTTTTGACGACTGTAAAGGAATATGACTTTATGGTTAAAATCGACGGTCAACTCGTTATTTCTACTGCAGAGATGAGGTGAGCTAAATGCAGGATAGTCCTAAAATTCGTGAGCTTCGGGAGGAAGCGGCAAAATTGCCTCTCTTGCCTGGTGTATATATCATGAAAAACGAAAAAAAAGAGATTATATATATCGGAAAAGCAAAGCAGCTTAAAAATAGAGTTGGTCAATACTTTGCCCGTGCGGCTAAACATACTCCCAAGGTACAAAAAATGGTGGATAATGTTCACGAGTTTAATTATGTCATTGTTGGCAGTGAATTTGAAGCACTTGTTTTGGAAAGCAGTCTTATTAAGCAGCATAAGCCTAAATATAATATTCTTTTAAAGGACGATAAAGGATATAGCTATATTAAGGTTACACTTAATGAGCCATATCCCAGATTTAGTGCGACGCATATCAAAAATGAAGATGACGGTGCGCTGTATTTAGGACCGTATATGTCCTCATATTCCGTAAAAGAGGCAGTAGAAACAGCTAATAAGGTGTTTAAGCTTTCTTCATGTACTATTAAGCTTCCTCAAGAGAAAGGAAAAGCGCGTCCTTGTCTTAATTTTCATATCGGCCAGTGTTCTGCACCGTGTGCAGGAAGGATATCACAGCAAAATTATCGGGAGTCAGCAGAAAATGCGATTGAATTTTTAAAGGGCGGCGACGCAAAAACAATCGAGGTTTTGACACAAAAAATGAACGATGCCGCCGAAAATCTTGAATTTGAGCGTGCCGCACGGTACAGGGATACTATTACCTCCCTTAAAAAGGTGACTGAGAGGCAAAAGGTTGTATCTGCAAAAGGCGAGGATGAGGATATTTTTGCTTTAGCACAGCTTGACGGTGTTGCTTGTTTTCAGGTGTTTTCCGTGCGCGGACACCGCCTTTGTGACAGGGAGGAATACATCCTTGATGCAGTTGATGAGGCAGATACAGCGGCATTCCGCGGAGAATTTTTGCAGTCATATTATTCAAACAGAGTAAATATACCTAAAATGATACTTGTAGACGAGCTTCCTGAGGATAGCTATATTTTCGAGGATTTCCTTTCCCAGAAAGCGGGACATAGGGTAACTATAAAAGTTCCTCAGCGCGGTGAGGGTGCTGAATTCATTAGAATGGCAAGTGACAATGCTCTTATTAAGCTTCGCAATTCAAATGAAAGGAGAAATAAAACTCAAAAAGTACTTTCAGATCTGATGCAGCTTTTGGGAATGAATAAGCTTCCGCGTGTAATTGAAGCTTACGATATTTCTCATACTGCATCGGGCAGTATGGTTGCGGCGATGGTGGTATTTGTCGAGGGTAAACCTGATAAATCAAAACAGCGTCTATTTAAAATAAAATCTCTCGATACACAAAATGATGCTGCTGCAATGGCTGAAACTGTCATGAGAAGCTTAAAGCACCGTGTTGATGGTGATGATAAATTCGGCGAGATGCCTGACCTTATTTTGCTTGACGGCGGTATTCAGCAGATAGAAGCGGTCAAAACAGTACTTACAGAACTTAAGCTTGATATTCCGCTTTTCGGTATGGTTAAGGATGATAAGCACCGTACCCGTGCTATCCGTGCTGACGGGGGAGAGATATCAATTACTGCGGCGCGCAGTGTATTTACTCTTATCGGCAATATTCAGGAAGAAGTGCATCGTGTGGCAATCGGTTACCATAGAAATTTGCGAGGTAAAAAGTCTATTCATATGACCTTGACTGAGCTTGACGGTATTGGAGAAAAGCGCGCAAAAGAGCTTATGAAGCATTTTAAAACCGTGACAGCATTAAAATCAGCAACCGTGGAAGAGATTGAGTCGGTTCGCGGAATGACTAAAAAAACTGCAAATTCAGTTTATGAAGCGATGCATAGCGAAACTTAAAAATTATTTTAAAAAACACCTATACAAATTGATTTAAAAATGGTATACTAATCTGTAAAGCAACGGATAGAGGTGATTAAATGACGGTAGGCATAATCGGCGGTATAGGACCGTTGTCGACAGTATATTTTATGGATATGCTTGTTCGCATGACAGATGCTTCAACAGATCAGGAGCATATTAACTCTATCGTATTTAATCATGCGACAATTCCCGATAGGACAAAGTATATCTTAGGATTGAGTGAAGAAAATCCGTTGACGGAAATGCTTGATGACGCAAAGAAGCTTGAAAATATCGGTGCTTCATTTATTGCAATTCCCTGCAATACAGCGCATTATTTTTTTAAGTCTATTCAAGAGGCTATATCAATTCCTATGCTAAATATTGTGGAGGAAGCCGTAAAGCATGCGAAGGATAGAGACGTAAAAAGGCTTGGTATCTTAGCGACAGACGGAACTATTGCATCGCGTACGTATCAGACGTTTTGCGAGGATATGGGGATTGAATGTGTCGTTCCGGATAAGGAAAGTCAGCGCAGCATTATGAAGATAATCTATGACGGAGTCAAAGCGGGCAAAGGCGTGGATATGAGCGAGTTTATGAGCATAGCGGACGGTATGCGTGAGCGCGGTTGCGAAGCTTTGATATGCGGCTGTACTGAGCTATCAATATTGTATAAGGATTTTCGATTAGACAGAGAAATATTTATAGATTCACTTGAGGTTTTGGCTCGTCGTACCATAGAAATGTGCGGAAAGAGAGTTAAAGAGGAGTATTGTGATAAAAGTCGCAGTGCTGTTTGATTTATTTTATGAATTATTGCGAGTAAACCGGACAGTCGCGCCTGTAAATCGAAAGGCTTATGGGTGAGGAAAGTCCGAGCTCCACAGGGCAAGGATAACGGATAACGTCCGCCGGGGGTGACCCTAGGGAAAGTGCAACAGAGATATACCGCCGCGAAAGCGGTAAGGGTGAAAAGGTGGGGTAAGAGCCCACCGGCAGGGTGGTAACATTCTGCGTCCATGTAAACCCCACCCGGAGCAAGACCAAGCAGGGAGGTAATTGCGTTCGCGCATAATGCCTGAAAGGCGGCTGCCCGTCGCTTCCCGGAAGGTAGGTCGCTTGAGCCTTCGGTGACGAAAGGCCTAGAAAGATGGTTGTCTAATACAGAACCCGGCTTATAGCTTCACCTATTACTTCAAAAAGAAAGAGCGACCCCCGCGAAGGATCGCTTTTTTTCGTTCTATTGAGTTTGTATCAGTTTGGGAGATTCTCCTGTACGCGGGACCTATTCTGCGGAATCCAAAAGAGTTTCCACGTAGGTGATGTCACCGGCGTCAGTACATAAATTGTTCTCCTTTCAGGGGGGTTCAGAATAAAACCAGTATACTAAATCATTGAAAAACTTTCAAGGTGTTCAAACGGTGAAGAATGGAAGCTGCATCATGAAGATTC
>CAYRPK010000133.1:0-4454 GCA_964426175.1 uncultured Eubacteriales bacterium
AAATATTTGCCAGCTTGGTAATATGTATATATGGAATTATAATGTCGACGGCAAGCTTGACAGCGGAATGAAGGATGTCAAGCTTGAATATTCTGCCGACGGTAATACATGGACCGCGCTTGGCAATGTTACACTTGCCCGCGCTCTTGAAAGCGAGAATAAAGAGCACGGCGGCAATGCACCCAACAATATTGCTGACAGTGAAAGAACGCCTGTGGATTTCGGCGGTATCAGCGCTAAATATGTTCGCGTTACTCCTATATCTAATTACGGCGGCAACGGTTACGGCCTTTCTGAAGTAAGATTTTTCAGATATAAAACACGCCCCGTAACGGGAAGCGCAATATACGGAACAGCGCGTGCACCTTATTCTGATGCGGATGCTGCGAATATTTCAAACGGATATGGACTTAGTGATAAGGAAAGCTTGAATGCTACTCACGATAATGCGCCAGAAACCATGTGGTATTCTACCTCCTCTGCCGCTGACAGCATGATTATTATTGACCTTGACGGTAACTATCCTATCTCTAAAATTGCGTTTTGTAATTATAACGACCCTGATAATTTGGATTCTGGAATTCAGAAGCTTAAGGTGGAAGTAACCTCTTCAGACCCATATTCTATTTCAAACGGGCAGATCAATTACAATTCCGGCAGCTGGAAAAATATAGGCAGTATTACATTAAATAAAGGTGACGGTTCTGATACACTTGCGGCGAGTAAGATTCAATCTTTATTTAATATCCGTGCACAGTATATTCGTCTGACTCCTATTTCTAATTACGGCGGCGAAGGCTTTGGACTTTCTGAAGTAAAGGTATTTACTACGAGCGGCTGGGCAACAGAGCCTGCGCGCGATTGGACGGGACTTTTCTCAAGCGAGGGCAGCTTTGATTATCAGTTAAGCGGTACCGCAGGATATGACGGTTCGGGATGGCTTTCGGCGGATGGTATTTATACGCTGAATTTAACAGGTGCTGATGCTGTAGGTTCTGCTGATTATACATCCAAGACCTTGTTTATGTTCTCAGATACGGCGATCGGTAATTTTAATAATTACGAGGGTGAAAGCGGTAAATACGGCCTTACCATGGATTGGCAAAAAATGATGAACCATTCATATGCCATATTGGAGGGTAATACTCCCGACCCCAGAAATATGCAGTTTTATTATAATACAGAAGCGGATTACGGCAATATTTTGCAGGTTGTGGATTGGCAGCAAGAGCTTGTACGAATTGGCACAAATGTATATTGCTGGGGAATTCGATTTAATTCCAACTGGAGTGCAAATTGGTACGATTTATTCAGATTTGACCTTGCAAATTCAGGCGTGATCAGCCTTGCAAATTCGCCTCAGATGACTGAAAAGACACCTATTAAGCATACAGAACAAATTAACGGTACTACTTATAATTACGAATTCGGTCAGGCTGTTCTTGATAATACAGTTGCAGGCGGTGCTACCCCCAACCCCGATGGATATATTTACATCTATGGATTAAAGTCGTGGGATGACGGATTTTTAGGAAAGAAGTGTCCTATTGTTGCACGTGTTACGCCTATAGAATATGAAGATGTTTCAAAGTGGAGATATTGGAACGGTTCCGCTTGGGTATCTGATCCTAAAGACAGTGCGCCTCTTGATGAGAATGACGGTGGTGTTTCTTCGGAATACAGTGTTACCTATATTGAAAGCGGCATGTTTGCAGGTAAGTATATGCTTAACTTTACCAACCTTACCATGTCTACCGATATCAGATTTATGCTCAGTGACTCTTTGACAGGACCTTTTACCGAGTCTACCCGTATTTATACCTGCGATGAGATTTACGATTATTTAGAAGAGTGCGGTGACTCTTATATCTATACTTATAACGCAAAAGCGCATCCACATCTTTCTAACGACGGCGAGCTTCTTATTTCTTATAACATAAACAGCACAAATTATAATGCACGGCTTTCACAGGAATATCTTTATCCTCATTTCATTACTCTTTTTGAAATAGGCGATGATGACGAAGACGATAAGCTTACCTATACCGATGGAGAAAACATAGCTGTTAATGCTACTGCGGTTTCTGCGAGTGATGATATGGAGTATCTCCTTTATGCCGAATACGTAAATGACGGTGATGATACTACCCGTTGGGCTTGCGGCGAAAAAGTAAACGAAGAAACCTTCCTTCTTGAAGATACGTGGATTTATCTCGATTTCGGTAAAATTCAGACCTTTGATAAGGTGGTTATTGATTGGGAAGAGGGAAGAGCAAGACAGTCGTCTGCAGGATATAAACTGCAGTATTCAGATGACGGTGTTAATTGGAAGGATGTAAATGCCTATTACAGCTACGGCACATATCAGCTTGATGCAAGCGGCATGAAGCATTACACGGATGTTGCTACGTTTGCGGAAATTGATGCGCGTTATCTGCGAGTATCTGTAATGATATCAGCAATGAAATATGCACCTTCTATTTGGGAAATAGAAGTATATGACAGAACTGCTCTGTCGGGCGGCGAAGTTGCTCAAACAGATAACCTTGCTTATGGTAAAGAGGTTACGGTCAAGAATACAAAAGACGGTGCCGCATCTTATCTTACCGATGCAAACTATGCTTCCTATTGGTCAGCAGACGGATTTAACAGAACCTCTGACTGGGTATATGTAGATTTTGGCAGTCCCACTTATTTTGACAGGGTTGAGCTTTATTGGTTGTCGGGACAGACTGTGTCGGCTAAGCTTAAATTAGAGATTTCAGATGATGCTTTGACCTGGACCGAAATTGCCAATATTACAGATTATACTTCTGCTGATTATACAGGTACGCAGATAAAGCTTGATACAGCTTTGGGCAGATATTTGCGACTTTCCTCGTCGCGTTCAACGGGAAGTTATTTTGCACTTACCGAAATAAAAGTCTTCTGTGATAATTCTGTTTCCTCATCGGATATTATCTTTGAAGGTGAATATGCTTTTGGCTTTGAGGCAGGAGAGACAGCCCAAGATTATCCTATGTATACCTTAAATGCTGTTGCAACGGGAGAAACCGTGGTTTACGGCGGAAAGGAATATACCATAGTTGTCAAGGGCGACGTTACAGGCGACGGACTAATTAATTCTACCGATTTCATGCATATACGCAGATATTATCTCGGCACTTTCAAAATAACAGGTGCAAAGCTTTTAGCTGCGGATGTAGATGACAACGGTGTGGTTAATTCTACTGACTTTATGAGAATACGGCGTCACTTCCTTGAAACATACAATCTATATGCGTAATTAATGAGAGACCAAAGTGCATAAACGGGAAACTGTCTATGCACTTTTTAACTGTACCGCAATAACGGTTACGTCGTCATCCTGTCCGGAAGGACGTCGGGCTTTTGCTTTTTGTGCTAATGTTCGTACAAAGTTATCCAAATCACCGTCAAAAAGCTTTATCTCGTGTTGTAACCAAGCACTATCACCTGTGACAGCTCCATCGGATACAAGTACGGCAAGATCTCCGTCAGAAAGCTTGATTTTATTGCACTCAAAAGAAACATCTTTTAAAATACCGATAGGTGAAGATGCAAATTCTATTTCCTGAACAGTATTTCCGCGAAGTATAAATGAAGAGGGAGCCCCCGCCTTAAGTATACGGCTTTCACCTGTATACAGGTCCACGGAAAGCAGATCAAGAGTTGTCAGCATCTCATTTTCGGATTTTACCATTAATGCCCAGTTGACGATGCTTAATGCACTTTCATATGAAAAACCGTATTTTATCAGCTTTGAAAGCAGAGTAACAGCCATCTTGCTTTCAAGAGCAGCCATTCCTCCGCAACCCATACCGTCTGATATAATTGCAATTGCACGACCGTCATCACTTAAAATATAATCGTAACTGTCTCCGCACAGTTTATTTGTTCCGGCGGCAAGACAAACTGCAGAGAATTCTGCTTTATAATTAACTTTTTCATTAATAATTATTCGTTTGGTTTTATCTGTTATTTCGACTGTAGGATTGTCGAATCTGCGACCGCAAATATCGTACAACCTATCAGAGAGATTTTCTTTATTAATGCATATATCTTCGTCGCATATATAGTCTACTTCAATTCTGAAATATCCGTGCTTTGCAACAAAGCATCTACATTCGGTCACATCAAGGTGCTCACTTTCAAACATTCGACGTATCTTTGAGGCGATTGAGGTATCATTATATTCACTATCACAGTAATCAGATTTTATTTCAGTAAATATTCCCGACAAAGCTTCAAATTGGTCAGCGAGCATTTTTCGCATATTTGCGGTATGCGAATTTAAATAGAATTTTGCGTCATAGGTGCTGTAATACCGATTTATTGCTGCGGCAAATTCCGACGGACGGGCACAGTGATTACTGAAGCCGGACGGAAGATCAGCAGTAATTATTCTTCCGTGCTGCTTGAGAATTGGAACAATA
>CAYRPK010000134.1:0-4433 GCA_964426175.1 uncultured Eubacteriales bacterium
ATCTGAGCCATGTTTCCTGCAACACCATGCCGTAACCCTCTCGCAGGGAAGAACGTGTAACATTTCTTATATCCTCACCTGCAAAAAGAATTCTACCGCTATTCACATCATAAAAGCGCATAAGCAGATTGATGAGCGTTGTTTTACCGCAACCCGTCGGTCCGACAATGGCAATATGCTTGCCGTTTTCGACTTCAAGATTAAGGTTTTCAATAAGAGGATTTTCAGGATTATAGCAAAACGAAACATTTTGCAGGTCTACTCTGCCGTCGGCCTTTATATTTACCGCATCATGATTATCGGGTATTTCAGAGGGTTCATCAAGCAGCTCAAACAGGCGTTCTGCGCAGGCAAGCGCATTTTGAAATTCTGTTACTACACCGGAAATCTCGTTGAAAGGCTTGGTGTATTGGTTTGCATACGACAAAAACATGCTGAGCTGTCCAACGGTTATTCCTCCTGCCACTGCAAAGAGTGCACCCGTAAGTCCTACTCCTGCGTAGACTATATTGTTGACAAAACGGGTCGCAGGATTTGTTGTACTGCTGAAAAAGATAGCCTTAAGACTTACGTTTTTGTATCTTTCGTTAATTTCATCAAAGGCAGTCAAGTTTTCATCCTCATGACCGAAAGCCGCAGATACCTTTATTCCACCGACAGCTTCATTGATAAATGCTGTTTCCTCACCGCGAACTGCAACCTGCGCTTTGAAATATTTATGGGTTTTACGCGCGATAAACGCCGCCACTATAAGACTTAAGGGCGTAACGCACACTACCACCGCCGTAACAGTCAGGTTTACCGTAAGCATGAAAACAAGTGTTCCCAGAATGGTAAGAATTCCTGTGAAAAGCTGTGAAAATCCCATTAAAAGTCCATCGGAAAAGGTATCCACATCAGAAGTAACACGACTGACAATATCGCCTGATGAATGGGTATCCAGATAAGATAAGGGCAAGGTTTGGATTTTGCGGATGGCTTCTGATCTCATATCACGAGAAACACAAAAGGCAAGTCGATTGTTGCAAACGCCGAGAAGCCATTGGGATAAAGCAAAAACGCCTGCTGAAATGCCTATTAAAATAAGATATTCCATAACCTTTGACAATTCAGTTTCGCCATAAAGCATAAAATCAATGGCATCGCCCGTTAAAATGGGGATGTAAAGCTGTACCGCAACGGAAAGCAGAGCAAAAATAATACTCAAAATCAAAAAAAGCAAGTATGGCTTTATATATTTGAGTATTCTTAAAATCGTTCCCTTTGTTTTCACTTTTACAACCCCCCTTTTTTGATTATTATTGTGCGCCGTTCTGGCTGTCGTATATCTCCTTATAAACTTCGCAGCTGCGGAGCAATTCTTCGTGTGTGCCTCGACCCACAAGTCGCCCGTCATCAAGAACAAGTATTAAATCGCAATTCATTATGCCTGAAACCCGTTGACTGACGGTAATTACCGTCATATCTGCATGCTTTCGCATTTCATCTATCCCGCGGCGAAGTGAAGCATCGGTCGCAAGGTCCAGAGCCGAAGTGCTGTCATCCAAAATAAGAATCTTGGGCTGCATTACAAGTGCACGCGCTATGGTTAAGCGTTGGCGCTGACCTCCCGAAAAATTGCGACCGCCCTGACTGACTGGTGCATCAAGACCGCCTTTCTTCCTGATAAAATCCGCCGCCTGCGCTGTTTCCAACGCTGACCACAATTCTTCATCAGTGGCATTTTTACCCCAAAGAAGATTTGACCGTACCGTTCCGCTGAAAAGCCATGTTTTTTGCATAACGGTACCTATCATGCCTCTGAGCTCTTCTTTGCCGAAATCACGGACATCCTTACCGCCGACAGTGACTTTACCTTGGGATACATCATAAAAACGGGGAATAAGGTTAACAAGGGTTGTTTTTCCGCTGCCTGTTCCGCCGATTACGCCGACCGACGCACCGACAGGCACCTTAAAGGAGATATCATTTAAGCTGTTCTCGCCTGCGTTTTCGTAACACATAGATACATCTTCAAAGCATATCTCTACACCCTTTGCAGGTATTATGCCGTCGTTTTTAAACTGCATACGTGGTTGCAGATTGAAAACGTGTTCGACTCTTTTAAGGCTGGCAAGGGCTCTTGAAACCTGAACCACAAGAGTTGCAAATTTTACAAGCTCTACAAGTATCTGATTAAGATAATTGATAAGGGCAATGACCTCGCCCTGACCGAGCGTTCCTATATTAATTCTGACTGCTCCTGTATATAAAACCGCAATTATTGCTATATTTATAATACTTACCGTCATAGGATTCATAAGGGCGGAAATTCTTCCCACTGCGATTTTTATGTGATTTAAAGCATTGTTTTTTTTATCGAAATCTTCGATTTCACTTTGCTCTCTGCCAAAAGCACGCACAACTCTGACACCTGTCAGATTTTCTCTTGTACTGCCCAAAACCTCATCCAAGGCAGTCTGGGTTTCTTTATATTTAGGCATCGTAATGCGCATAATAATAAATACTATAAGTGCCAGCACCGCCACCGCAAAAAGAAAGATAAGTCCTATTTTATAGTCTATCATAAAGGACATAATAACACTGCCCGCCACAACAAACGGACTGCGTAAAAAGAGGCGCAAAACCAAATTTATACCGTTTTGGACGTGGTCAACATCGGAAGTGAGTCTTGTTATAATTGTATCCGTACCGACGGTATCAAAATCTGAGAAGCTTAAGGTCTGCACCTTATCAAAAAGTGCTCGGCGCAAATCGGAAGCACCGAAAACTGCCGCCTTTGCCGCAAAAAACTGAGCTGTAATACTGCAAATAAGTCCCACTAAACCGAGGAGTATGAGTATTCCGCAACGGGTCAAAATATAGGTGGTGTCTCCGTTTTTAATACCCACATCTATTATCTGTGCTGTAACGATAGGAACGTATAAATCAAAAAAGGCTTCAAGCATTTTAAAAAGCGGCGCAATAACAGCCTCTTTTTTATATTTTTTTATATATTTCCAAAGCAGCTTCAATTTTGCACACCTCCTTGTTATAGCTTGACTGCATGAATTATACCACATAAATCCTCTTTCTTCAAGCAAGGATAAATATTTTTAATGTACGACAAATTAATTTTTAAATTATATTGTTGCAAATCAGGGAATAATTTGGTATTATACATCTTGTATGATTAAAAATAACGGTGGATATCTCTCTGCCACGAAAGGATAGGTAAAAATAATGACAATAGACGAACGCTACAGCCGTTGGCTTGAAAGAACAGCTGACAGTGAAGAAATTAACGCCCAGCTTAAAGGCTACGATGAAGCCACCAAAAACGACAGCTTCTACCGTGATCTTGAATTCGGCACGGGCGGTCTGCGCGGTAAAATCGGCGCAGGTCCTAACAGAATGAATGTTTATACCGTTGCAAGAGCTACTCAGGGTCTTGCAGAAACTGTCGGTGAGGGCAGTCATGTCGCTATCGCATATGACAGCCGCATCAAGAGTGATGTGTTTGCACGCACTGCCGCTTGCGTTTTTGCGGCAAACGGCGTTACTGCTCATATCTTTAAGACTCTTATGCCTACTCCCACTCTTTCCTATGCAGTACGTTATCTTAAGTGTGACGCAGGTGTTGTTATCACTGCATCTCATAACCCTGCAGTTTACAACGGCTACAAGGCATACGGTCCCGACGGTTGCCAATTCACCTTAGAGCTTGCAGAAAAAACTCTTAAGAATATTCTTGCCTGCGACGAATTTGACGGCGTTAAGAGCATGGATTTTGATGAGGGTCTTGCTTGCGGCAAGATAATCTATATCGACGATGAGGTTCTTGAGACCTTTGTTGATAATGTTGTTGCCCAGACTCTTCAGCCTGAGCTTTGCAAGGAGGTCGGCTTAAAGGTCGTTTATTCTCCCTTTAACGGCGCAGGTAATGTGCCCGTAAGAAAGGCTCTCGCAAAGCTCGGAGTTAAGGTTGACGTTGTTAAGGAGCAGGAAGAGCCCGACGGAAACTTCCCGACCATTCCTTATCCCAACCCCGAGATAAGAGAAAACTTCAAGCTTGCTGAAGAGCTTGCACTGAAATTACAGCCCGATCTTCTTTTAGCAACTGACCCCGATAGCGACAGAGTCGGTATTGCAGGTAAAAACCGTGACGGCTCCTTTACGCTTATGAACGGTAACGAAGTCGGCCTTATGCTTATGGAGTATGTGCTTTCCACTCGCAAGGCTAACGGCACTCTTCCCAAAAACCCCGTTGTTATTAAGACTATCGTTACCGCCGATCTTGCATACGAGATCGCAGAAGCCTATGGTGTAGAAGTTATTGATACTCTTACCGGCTTTAAGTTCATCGGCGAGCAGATGTCTGTTCTTGACGATAAGGGCGAGGGCAACCGCTTCGTCATCGGCTTTGAAGAGAGCTATGGCTACCTCGGCGGACT
>CAYRPK010000135.1:0-4392 GCA_964426175.1 uncultured Eubacteriales bacterium
CACGGCCTCTAGAACCCCATTCAAGCGCGCTACCACACTGCGCTACACCCGGAAAATTGCTGTTCTTTCGGACAGCCTAATTAATATAACACATCTCAATTCAAAAATCAAGTAAAATTTTAATTTTTTTTGCAATTTTTAATTTTGTTAATATTTACACGCTAAATTCCCCTTTTGTTGCACTGAACATCGCAATAGATGCCGCTATAGGCAAATTCAGACTGTCTATATTATCTGTATGCAAAATCTTTACGGGATTTGAAAAACCAGCGAAATCATCGGGCAAGCCTGTTGCCTCATTGCCGAAGATAAGCGAAAACGGCTTTATAAACTCTACATTATCCAATGGCTTACTGCGGCGAAGCATAAAGGAATATTTATTATTTTCGCAAAATTCAGCCGAATATGCTCTGTAATTATCATAATAGGTAAAATTAATATGAAATAACGCTCCCATAGAGGCTCTGACGACCTTTGGGTCAAATATATCTACTGCAGGCGAAATAATCGCTATATTATTAATGCCAAAGCCGACTGCGGTGCGAATTACAGTCCCCAAATTACCTGCGTCCGAGGGATTTACCAAAACGATGTGATTACCCTCGCACATTGGTCGTAAAAACTTCTTAAAAACACCTATAACAAAGCAATTACCTTTTGGAGAAAGAATATTAAAGGCTTTATCGTTAACAATTACGGAGATATTATTATTTTTACAAAGTTCATCAAGCGCCTCATTGTGCTGAGTTTTACTACTGATATAAACACATTCGACGCTTTCAGGCATACACTTTAAAAGCTCAATCGTAAGTGTTGCGCCCAAGGTGTATGAAAAATCGTTATCCCGTTTATATTTTGATATTTTCATTTATCATTAAACCGCCTTAGAATATTTTATCAACAATCTCCATCATAAACACTGCACTGAAAACCATCATGCGTTTACACAACTCACACATATTTACTGCGTATTTTTTATATATTTTACTTTTTGAATTACGCAAAAAGTATAGCTTTTCCTGCCTAAACTTTTTACAATGCTCAGATATTTTTCCCTCAAATATACTTGACGAACGCAATTTTTTCTCAAATCCGGAAATTGAAAGGTAATCTTTTTCCTCCATTAATTCTTGAACAAAGCTAAGGCAGGTATGGGCATCCTTTAATTTCAAATGCTTTTTAAAGGGGTACGCAAGGATATCAAAATAATTATAAAGCGTTCTCTCCTGCTTTCCGTTATATTCGTTTATCCGCTGTAAAATCCGGTCATATTTTTCATCATCAACACTGACCTCACAAACCTCTATATCGGTACCGCTTTTGCAGTTTTCAAGGTAACGGTAAGGAGTTTCTACCTGATAGCAAGCAGAAAAAGGCTCATAATAATTTGTTCGCGCAAAGGAATAGAATTCAGAAATATCGGGTGTCAATGAAATTGCGACATGATTATAACGGCCCCTCGTTAAAAAACGAATAAGCCTGCCTGTCTTATAATTACTTGCAATAAAGATAACGTAAATGTTTTTCATAAGATTATTAGTTCCTTAGAAAATGCATTAAGATTTTTATAACCGTCTTTTGTAACAACAACTAAATCCTCAATTCTGACACCGAATTCACCCTCAATATAAATTCCCGGCTCACAGGTCATTAAGGTATTCTCCTTTAGCACACTGTTGCAAGAGGGTGATAAAGCAGGGCTTTCGTGAATATCAATACCAACACTGTGACCCAAGCCGTGACCGAAACAGCCATCATATTTTTCATTGATAATATCACGGGAAACAGCATCAATTTGACTGCAAATTTTATCAGGCGCTATTTCAGCCAATGCTTTCTTTTGTGCATCAAGCACGGTATTATATACATCCATCATCTTTTCCGTCGGAGTGCCCATGGCAAAGGTTCGTGTCATGTCGGAGCAATATCCTCTGTATTTTGCACCAAAGTCAATTGTAAGAAAATCACCGTTTTTAATGATATAATCGCTGGGAACTCCGTGAGGCTTGGAGGAATTCACGCCTGCAACTGCAATAGTATCGAAAGCAACACCGTCACCGCCGCAAAGACGCATATTATATTCAATAAGTGCGGCAACCGTTCGTTCCGTCATACCCACATGAATTTGCGGTAAGCTTCTTTTTAAGGCTTCCTCGCTGATAGATGCAGCGGCAGAAATGCGGAAAATTTCAACTTCGCTTTTAATGCTGCGCATTTGCGCAACAGTTTTATCAAGCTCGCCATCAGTAATAAAATCGAAGCTTTTAAATGCACTTTTAAAGCTGTTTAAAAGATTTATGCTGACATACTCACTCTCAAAGATAAATCGCGAAACACCTGTTTCTTCAGATAATTTACCTATAGCATTAAACATTCTGCTTTCTTGCAATATTACGTCAAAATTCTTAACTTCGGCTTTTGCGGCTTCGATATACCTGAAATCGGTTACAAAATAACGCTTGTCCAAAGTAATAAAAGCAAAGCCGGCAGTAGACTCAAATCCCGTAAAATAAAAACGGTTAGAGGGCGATAATATTATAACTGCATCATTTTTGTAAAGACTCTGCTGCAATAAACAAAGATTCTGTTCAGTTATCATACAATTTCCGCTATCCTTTCAAGCGCAATGATATAGCCGTCTGTTCCCTTACCCATAATTCTGACATCGGCAATATCCTCCAACACGGAAAATTTGCGGAATTCCTCGCGAGTATTGATATCCGAAATATGAATTTCTGCAAAAGGAATAGCAACGGTTGACAGCGCATCACGAATGGCGAAGCTGTAGTGAGTATATGCTCCGGGGTTAATGACGATACCGTCAAAGGTTCCGTACGCTTTTTGAATTTCGGTAACAATTTCACCTTCACAATTAGACTGATATATCTTACATTCAATGTCCATTTGCTTTGCCGCGCTTAATATACGTTCATTAAGAGAGTCAAAAGTTTCTTTGCCGTAAATATCCGGTTCTCTTATTCCAAGCATATTAAGATTAGGACCGTGAATAACTAATATTTTTTTCATAAGAACCACGCCTTTAATTGCATTTGAATATATTGTACCACAAAAAAAGGACAGGTACAAGCCCTGTCCTTTTAACATATTTTAAATTTACCACATTTCTACCGAGCCTTCGACATCTGCTCCACCAATGGGAAGCTTGCCGATACATCTCTTAATGGGGCGTGAATATCTCGTGGAGGTCGTTCCATCGCCGTTATCAATTGTTACATATGCACGCGCAACGTAAGTCGATGTATACAAGCTACGGTTAATGCCAACAAGCGTTGCATAAAAGCGATATCTGGATTGAGCGGCGTTTACATAACCGTTATACATATAGGTCGTTTCTGCTTTCTTCAACGTAATAACCAAAGAAGCGGCATTATCAAAGCTATCAAGGGTAATATCATAAGCATTAAGGCCTGCGGTATCAAGCTCAGACTCTTTTCCTACCAAAACACCGATATCAACGATATTATCCAAATTATCATCAAGAAGATCTGTATCAATAGTAGAAACAAAACGCATATCCATTGTGGGCTGACCGTTTGCATCAGTATATGCACTGACTCTGGTCTGAGCGCCTAAAATGGAGGTTGCAGGACCGTCCCATTTGCCTAATTCAGTAAGCTTAGGCTCAAGAAGGTCAATTATCATCGTGGAATAATATTTATGCGCCATTATGCTGGGGTGTCCGTTATCATAACCGAGGCCGTCATTTCTGCCGTCATCATCTTCATCAAGATCGCCATCATTATCTATGTTACCGTTTTCATCAAAGTCAAGAGTGCTACATGCGGGAAGGCTGATATACCACGCGCACTCTTCACCTATATCGGTATTAAATTGTTCAACAGCTGATTTTACTAATTCTTGAATATCTGCATAAGAACCCATATAACCCATTGCACCAAGCATACATACGAAGATGGCATCAGGATTTTTTTCCTTAGCAGTTTTCATCATGTTTACATATGCAGTAATAAATGCATCACTGGTAAGATCAGTATAGTTTGGATTATCAATATTGCCTCTGTCGTTAGTACCGAGGTTGATCATTACAACATCTACCTGATCGTTAGATGCATCCCACTGAGCAGCGTTACCATTTTCATCAACACAGCCATTAGTCCATGTGTACGGGTACTTGTCGGGAAGGTTATACATACCTCCACCGCCTAATACCCAGCTGATAACGCCGTTACCGCTGATACCCATGGTGCTTAAGTCTGCATCAAAATAACGTGCAGTGTAAGCCGCCCAAGTCGACCAGCTTACAGGAGCACCGGAAACACCGCTCCAAGTAGAGTCACCGTTGGTGATAGAGTCACCGATGGTTTTGCATATTGGGCAAGTATTGCACCTACAAACGTCAACAAAAAATAC